>CAYSTR010000053.1:0-10825 GCA_964433745.1 uncultured Oscillospiraceae bacterium
CGTTTTCATTAAACACAAATCGTGAAATGACAAACAGTGTAACCGACACCACTACCCCCATAACTACCACATTTATAAGGGCTATGGACGACATGACACTGTAGTCACTGCCGTTTGAACCCGATATGTTTGAGATAAGCCGCATAATGGGGTTGTTGGGATTTAGAAAGGAATCCACCACCGTCCACACGCAGTTGACCATAATAAGCGGGCTTATAAGCGGTAATGTAATCTTCCAGAAGCGTTCCCAGCCTGTACAGCCCTCTATGTCTGCCGCCTCGTATATGGACGGCGATATGCTTTGCAATCCCGCTAAAAATATGACTAGCTGAACGCCCGAACGGTTTATAATCTTATGAACTCCCTTTACCATAGACAGGATAGTATCGACAAATTGTGGGGATATGCGGATAGAGTTAATAATTGCTGTAACATCCAGTCCGTCAAACATACCCGCCATGACACCCACATTAATCTTCTCCACGCTGTCTGCCATTACCATGGAGTTTGCCAGTGTGTCCTGGGCGGACAGGTAGCTTACTATTCCGGTGGAGATAATAACAGGGATGAAGAACAGTGCTCTTATAATTCCCATGCAATTCATATTCTTGTTTATAAGGTTAGCCACGAACAATGAATAGATGATGATAACGAGAATGTCTAAAAGCAGCTTGGAGAGTGTCTCGTAGATAGTTCGCACGAACATGGGGTCAACAAACAAAAGACGGTAGTAGTTGGCGAAGCCTATCGGTTCAAGGGAATATCCTGTGTTTGAGAGATTAATATTGCTGACACTGAAACGAAAAGCCATTATAATCGAATCAAAGAAGATAAATATAAGCCCTAAAACAAACGGTGCAACAAATACATATCCCGCCAGTGAACGCTTGCGTTTTAGTGTTAAATACTTAGGCTTAGCCATTGGCAATTCCTCCTTTAATCTATACGCTCAAAGCTGCGGGATGGTATGGTCTTTCCCTCGAAAAGCTTATGTTCATTTGTATAGTTAACAACAATCTTAGCTCCGTTTTCATATCCTGTCACCGATATACCCGTTTCCGGCTCTTTATAGTAGGTTATTGTTTGACCCATAAGGTCACCTAGAACGCGGTTTGCCTGCTCGTATTGTGCCGCCGCTTTTTCCGCCCACATATTATATTGAGCACCGAACAATCCCGCATAGGGTGTATCCTTAACAGTACTCGGTGAAGCCGCAATTAGAAGGTAGTACAGTCCCTCGCCATATGCAACTGATCTAAGAAAAGCTCCCTCATTATCCTGACCCATTGAAAGCGGCTCACCTGCATATGAGACATAGCCGTGTATTACCATCTGTACAAAAGGTATGGACATATACTCTGTGATGTATGAGCTTGATTTATTCGGCAGATTCATAACATGGGATGATCTAGATAATGCATACAGGTTTCCTGTGTGGATAAGCAGCTCGTATCCGTCCTTTGTTAGGCTGTCTAAAAGCTCACTATTAATCTTTTTGGAGCTGGACAAAGGAATCTCATTTTTTCGTTTAAAGTCACTATTTAGGTCACTGCCTATATAACCCAAAGACAAAGATTTTAAATCAAAGGACGAATACCTTGCTATAAATTTGTCAGCTAAACCCCTTACAGCGGCAGGGGAGACTACATATCTTCCTGTGCTTACATCTATTCGCAGTGTGGCGGGATGGTAGTCGTACTTTTTCGCGCTCTGCCCGCCTAAAGTACGCGCCGCATCATTGCTCACATTAAAGCCGTCAAACGCGCTTGTCTTGTCCACATAGAGAAAGTCCGCATCGGGAAAAAAGCCGATATTCTGCTCTTTTGTGAACCTTATCAGCTCATTGAAAAGCTTTTTGCCGCCCAACTCGCTCTGAACCGATATAGATGACGGTGTATTATATACCATACCACCGTTGAACCAGCCCTTAAATATAAAGTTTAATCCCTTTACACCCGCGGCTGACAGCTCTTCAAGCATAGTTTTTGCCTGTGAGAAGGTAGTAAGTGGCTGTTTTGTACTGACTGGGAATCCCAGCACACGCTTTGTGGTGTCTATAGAACCGTAGGTCTCAAGATAAAACGGAAGCTCGTTTAAATAAAGCCTTTCTCTTCCCGAGAAATAGTAATCTCTTACCGCCGCCGCCATTCCGTTGTAGTCGGCATCCTTATCCGATAAAAACCGGTATGTAATGACCGCATCCTCATCTAGCACAATGTCGGAATGACGAATCATACCGAAATCCATCTTGCTTTCCATGCGGTAAAATTCCAAAGCCGTGACATTAAACACCGGCGCTACTATGTTAAGACCATAGTTTATGGAACTGGATGCAGATATTACCGAGGCGTTGGCTTCGCATCCGTCAATAGTGGCGACAAACGCATGATTACCGTCCGCGAGACCAAACACCGGAAGAACCGACTGCTTTTCATATCCTGTGAAGTTCTGTGTCAAATAGGAGTAATCATTTCCGTATATCTTCTTGTTGTATGTAGTGGAGGCAGGTGTATCTAAAGCGATAAGCGCACCGCTTCCATCCGGAACTAGTATGTAACCGTCTCCTCCGGAAGGTACACATCCGAAGAATTTAAGTATAGTTACGGTGTCTAGTGTGTATTTTTCCCGGTCAAAGCTAATGCTTTCGGCAGGCAGACGCACCCTTAATCCATAGTCTGATATGGTAAACTCCAGTGTAAGCTGGAAAAGAGGATATTCTGTATCGTCGCTTTGCTCGTAACCCAACAGCTCATATTGGCTTCTTATCTCGTCAATCGTAAGCCCGGCATCAAAAAAGGCCTTTGTTATCTTCTTGTTCTGCGCTTCGGTTGTTTTCTTGATGGCATACAGATCGTATTCAGGAAAGTTGGGAGCTAACCCCATAATACGTTGCAGGACGGTCTCGTTATTTTTCGTCGCTTCATATTCATAGAGCGTGTAGTTTGATTTTACGATGGACTGTGCCGATGCGTCCATTGAAGCAAATATTTCCTCGAACCTCTTGCGCTCCATAACCATGGGTATGAGAAGATTCTCCGTCATTGTCCCCATGCGAAATGTCACTGCTATACCATTATCTATAGCTTCGGATGTAAATTGGTTTTTCTGCACTGCGTCGGAGTAGCTTGTAAAGTTAAACTCCTTCATCTTGTTATTGATAAAACGAAGCTCGGCAACCGACAATACATTCTTTCGTGCCGATTCACCCACAGACGCCAGCGCATTCTCATCAGGAAGCGCTGTCCATAGCTTGCCTGTACTCTTAACCTCCACAGCTACATCCGTAGTAACAGGGTCAAACCATAATCTGTATAACGAGCTCTCCCCCACCCGCTCATAGCCCTCCATTAAAGGAGCCGCAAGAGCCGGTGATGAAATTGAGAGAACAAGCAGAATTACCAAAAGTAAGCTGTATAGCTTTTTCATACTCCACTCCAAATCTTAGGTATACTAGGTTCTAAAGGATATCTCCTTTACGATGTCGGTGACAAAGCTTACTATCCGCTCCCCTGTTGTGGCAAGCAGCAGTACGATAAACAGGATTATACCAATACCCACAATAGTTAAGATGGTACACACCACATTCTTAGACAAGCTGTACTGGTGAACGGTCATCGACCCTATAAACACAAGAAAGAATGTCCAACCGTATGCGAGTGTTGTCAGCATTGACATATACACACCCTCTTCAAGCACGAGGAATTGTGAGAGGACAGTCACCGGCAGTATAAGCAGAATGATAGGTGTCAGCGAGTAACAGGTGGACATGTAGATATCCTTTAATGTACCCTCACCATCAAGAAGCGATGTAAAGCACCAATTTGACACGCTCCACAAAATCACCGGAATGAACACTGTAGCAGCACTGGGGAGAGGATTCACAGGGGCAAAGTATCCTTTGGGGTTAAATATAAACCCTGTATATATCTGCTCTATAATAAGTGTCAGCACTGCGCCTATCATGATGAGTGTAGCACCCAGCATACTTCCGCGCTTCTCATGCTTCATATCGTAGAAGCCGTCAAACGGGTGAAAGATAATATAATAGGCATAACAGAGCGCTCCTATAAGCTTATGGCGTAGTCTCTCATAGAAAGGTGTATCTTCCTTATTTACCTTTTTAACCATGCGTGTTATAAGCATAAAAATCCCGACTATAACCGCCGCCGCCAGCAGTAAAAGGATGAAATATCCTCTTATTATCTCATCCCGGCTGTTTCTGAATGCCTTTGAATAGTTTGTAGCGTCATAGGACAGCATAAACATCTCCATGGCATCACCGTACCGCTTATCATTGAGATATGAAATGCCCAGTCCGTTATAACCTATCTCGGAATTGGGGTTTTGAGCTATGACCTCATTCCACACCGCTACAGACTGCTCATAATTATAATCGTTTGAATAGTTAAGCGCCGATATAATGTTATCTCCGTATGGGGTGCGCTCATATACCGTCACTAGCCCTTGGGTTTTGTCCAAAACGAGAAAATCTGTACCTTGATAGACAATAGACACCGGCGTGACCGTTGTTCCCAGGGTTTCGCCGTACAATCCGAACGCGAACAAGAGCCGCCCCTCACGGGAATATGTAAAATAACGGTTCTTTGTCCTATCTAATAGTGTATAGGTGGATGCTTCCCCCAATGCCGTGTCTATAATAACCGATAATCCATCCTTGGCATCGCGGCTCTCGAAGAAGATGATATCGCCGGATATGGATATATTTCCTGAACGCTTCAAAACATCGTAGCCCGACGGATTAATGCGTTTTACGGCGGACACCCGAGGCGTGCGGGATGGTGCGAATATGTCGTTCTTTAGCTCATCTGCGTTTATGGCAGAGCTTGTGACATAGAGAAACCCATCCTCATCTATGACAATGTTGTTATACTCTGTGGGGACAAAGGTGGTCATTCGCTGCTGCTGTTCCTTTGTCAGTATCTGCTTCCAAATGTAGTCAAGCAGATTAAATGTGACCTGTTGAGCTCCTATAAAGCCCTCAAAGTCTCCCGAACCGGACAGACCAATAATACCCATATTGATAGACTCGGCTACAATATACATTCTTCCCGATGCGTCCACTACGAGAGAAAGAGGGTTATATACAAAATCCTTTGATAATAGGCTGGTATTAGGAGCACCGAAGCTTTCCATATATTGAAGATTTTTATCAAAATGCACTATGCGGTGATTGCCTGTATCCGCAACATAAAGCTCACCGGCTGTGGTACGGTATACCGAGTTTGGGGCGTTAAACGTACCCTTTTCGCCGGATGAGGAAAACTCCCTTAGCTCACCGGTAAAGCGGCGGTTTGAGTCGAGAAACACTATACGGTTGTTCCCCTTGTCGGTAATAATCAGTCCGCCGCTATTATCCACAAACATATCGGATGGGTTTAGAAAATCTCCCGCCCCCATCATGCTGCCAGACAGTGCCTCGCGAGGCAGATATGCGTCCGGGGTGGGCGCGACATTTCCGTTATAGGAGTATGTGTATGTAGAATATGTATCTGCCGCCGATGCAGTTATGTTAAAGGAGAGTAATAATACTATGGAGAGTGCCGTTATCTTTAGAATTTTAGGCAATCACACCAGCCTCCAATAATTCTTGGTTATACCAATTTGCTATAAAAACGCCGCAATTGCCCACAAATACTAACCCTATAATCGTAGCGTTTTTTATTGAGGATTAGTCTTTCATTCCCGATGTGGACATGGTCTGCACGACATTACTCTGTGTAACAACAAATACGAGCATTGGAACTAGCATTAATACTATAGCGGTTGCGGCGGATACACCTGCACGGGAAACACCGCCCGAGGTAATCTGACCTAACGCATAGTTGAGCGTCTTGAGTCGTTCGCTCTGAATAAGTATGGATACCGGCATGTTTCCCAGCAATCCGTTCCACAGCCCTTGAAATGAGAAGATTATAAGCGTAAGCCATGCCGGTTTAACCATGGGCATGACAAGCGACCAAAATATACGAAACTCCCCCGCACCCTCAACACGTGCAGATTCGAGAATGGTATCGGGCACATTGGTCTCCATGAACTGCTTCATGAGATAAAGCCCCAGTGAGCTTGCAAAGGCGGGCAGAATTATTGCCAGATGGTTATCCATGAGATTCAGAAAGGACATTACTAAAAAGTTAGGGACGGCGGTTACCTGTGTAGAGAACATTAAAGACAGCACAACCATACCGAATATTAGGTTTTTCCCCGGGAATTTATGCTTGCTTAAAGCATACGCGCACATGGATGATAGAATAACATGACCGGCCGTACCGCCTATTGATATGACGATTGTATTAAACAGATACCGTGAAAATGGTACTTGGGAGGATGCCATGATGGAAAACAGATCGCGGAAGTTTTTAAGTGTGGGATTGAGAACAAAAAAGCGCGGAGGAAATATCCACATTTCATCCTGGGGTTTAAGTGATTGCAGCACCGAATATATAAACGGCAGAATGACGATAAATCCCAGTATAAAAACAAATACCGATATCATTACATCGCCGCCGGCAGAGCGGGAGACACGCACCTTGTTTCTGATGTTGAGCTTATTTTTAATCTTCACTTTTAGTAAAACGTAGCTTAGATTCTCTCTCATTCGTGTTTTCCCACCTTTCCTATAAGATTTTTAACAACAACATTGGCGAGAATCATGAATAGGAACAGGAGTGTAGCGATAGCGGAGGAGTATCCAAACTCATATCGGGTATTACCGTAGTCCTCCAGATGGTGCATTATCGTGTGAGCCGAGTATCCGGGAGAGGGGAAACCCACTAATCCTGTTACGATACTGCCGACACTAAATGAACCGGTTATACTCATTACAGCACCGAACATCATCTGGGGACGCATGGACGGCAATGTTATATACCAAAGCTCCTGCCAGCGGTTTCTTATACCATCCAGAGCACCCGCCTCGTACATCGAGCGGTCAACACCCTGAAATCCTGCCACAAACGAGAGGAAGCCTGTACCCATGCTCATCCAGAGCGAGACAGCGATAACCACCCACATGATGTAGTTTGGATCAGCCAGAAACTGGATAGGCTCTAGAATCAGTCCCATTCCCAGTAGGTTACCGTTTATAAAGCCGTAATAGTCACCCGAAAAGAAATATATAAGTACTAGAAACATATTGCCCGAAATGGACGGCAGGTAGAAAACGAGTGTAATAAGCGCCCGCAGTGTGGGGGTCAGCTCGTTTATAAACCATGCCACCATAAGACTTAGAATGTACCCGCCAGGACCTGTTATGGCGGCTAGATAGACTGTATTTTTTATAGCCGTTATAAACAAATCGTCCTTTAGAAAGAGCTGCATATAGTTTTCAAGACCCACAAAGATAGGTGCTTGCAGACCGTTAAAATAGGTAAAGCTGAAAAAAATTGAGATAATAACCGGCGTAACGGTAAACGCTAAAAATAGAATTAGATAGGGCAGAATAAACAGATAGCTCACCCTGGACTTAAAAATTCGGCGTCCGAGATCCTTAAAGTAACTAATAAACCATTGACCAAATAAAGGTGCTTTACCGCTTTGCTGTATGGCGGTTGTTGGTTTTAATGTTACTTCGGCGGGGCTTCCTTTCAACTGCTAACACCTCTGATTAAAAAATAGAGAAAAATGCATTAACCATTATATAAAGGCAGACCAAACTCAATACGCTTGCGTCTTATTTCATCGTTTATCTCTTGATTGTAAGCCCTTATCTGCTCACCGGCATCCTCACCGGAATTTACCACTGCCTTGAAAGAGAAGTCTACATATCTCTGTAACACATAACCGCCTGGGACCTCTGGGATGGCGCGTGTCCATTCGCCCTGTGCTTTTATCTTCTGAAGCTCGGAGTAGTTCCATGGTATCATCTCCATGGCTTCAAGGTTGGCTGTCGGATATCTTGCGGCTGTACCCAGCTGGCTTTCCAACTCCTTTGCAAACCTCACCTGTGTAGGAGCATCACTCCACCACTTCAAGAATTCCCATGCAGCCTGCTTGTGTTTACTCTGCTCCAGAATAATCGAAGCCACTCCGTTTGTTGTAACCATGCGGTTTATAGTCCCATCAGCCATACGCACACCGGGTACGGGCGCAAAGTCCCACGCTCCTCTTATCTCGGGCGCAAATACCATCAGCTGGTTGTACACCGTAAAATCAAAAAGACCTATAGGCATACTGCCTGTTCTAAACCGGTTGACAAAATCATATGCAAGCGGGAGACGGTAGTTGGTATTGAGCCGTGTAAAACGGTCAAACACCTGCATCTGCGGCTTTTCGTCCAGTAAGCAGTGTGAACCGTCCGCTGTGTATATAAAAAGACCATTCTGATATATCATGGACGCAAACATGTTTATATCCCACGGAATACCGATGTTTAGGTTTTTCTTCTGTAAAAGCGGGATAATCTCATATACATCCTCCCACGTTTCGGGCAGCTTGATGTTCATTTCATCTAGGATATCCCTGCGATAGAACATCATCATATATGAGTAGGTATCGGGGAGTGCATACACCCCGCCCTCCAACGAAAACGGTACCAGCGCATTGGGGTTAAACCGGGAAGCTACCTCTTCAAAATCCGGGAACTGTGTAAGATCTGCCGCTGCACCGCGTGAAGCAAACTTTACCGGTTCAGCCTGTGCTATCTGGAATGCTATATCGGGTCCGTTACCGGCTAAGACGGCGGGCATCAGTGTACCCCAGGGAACCAGCTGTAAATTTACATCAAGATTATGCTCTGGGATGAATGTATCCCCTATCATACGCTGTAAAAGTTCAGCAAGGTCGCGTCCCCTGTCCATAATAGCCTTTGTACTGGAGGCTTGGTTCTGACCAGACACGGTATCGGGGGTGTTGCTAATCCACACCTTAATAGCTTCGGCGGCTTGTTCACCCTCGGAAGCGATATAATCATCATTTCTAAATGAGGCGGTAAATTGATCCCACATGTGAACAAGTCCCGCAATGAATCCCTTTTCGGCAGCCGGTACAGGCTCATCGAGCGGCTGCAGCATGATATAGTCCAGCTCTAGAGGTTGGTTTACGCTCTCTGTGAGCCATGCGGCAAGTGCGCCCGCATTGCCGATAAACCCCTCCATCTTAGCGGCGATGGATTCCGAATCGGTATGCATCAACCGCAAATCCAGAGCCAGCTTATCAAGGACAGCCACCTGAGAGCCTTTTGAACCGGCAAGACGCACTATCTCGGAGGATAGTGACGTTAGAAGCTCCTCCTGCACCCTCATTTCCTCTAAAGTATCGGGGATTAAACTATCAAACTGGTAGTTTCTGTAAATATCGGGTTGACTGCCTGTTATCATCTGTATCTGTCTGTATATGTCGTTTAGTACCCTTACAGACTCGGATACATCCATGAGAACCCGCGCAAAATATCCTGTTGTAACATCAAGACGCAGCTCATGCTTGCCCTTAGTCAAATAGAACGCATATGTACCGTTATAGTCGTCACCGAACGCACCGGTCTGCCATTCGTCAGCGTATGGGAATGTAAGGTATCCCGCTTCCTCAAAGGGACTTTCTCCGTCTATTGTCAGTCTTCTGCTTACATACATGCCGTCTAGCATGTTCTGGCGGTAACGGGTGCTGATTTTATACAGCCCTGTCTCCGGTACATCAACCTCCCAGCTTATCCATTGACCGGGATACTGCCACTTCTCTCTGCCTATTGTATTGAGTTGCTTGTTTCCAATTGAATAGGGTGTAGTGGCAGGGGAGGAAAAATCTGAAATGGCATAGATCATAGGGTCTGACTTTAAAAACGGCTCCTCAGCTTGGATGAGAACACTTTCTTTAGCACTTTTAAATCCGCTGGTTTCGTACCCGCTCCTTACTTCCTCATATGAAGAGACCTTTTTAAGCGGGATAAGTCGTACAGCTCCTATGGCAAGCGGCTCGCGCACTCCGTTTACTGTAATGGAATGACTGCCCTTAGATAAGAATATAAAAAGCTCTTCGTTGGGATTATCCACCACATCCCTTAATACGGTTGTGAGCCAGGATGGGTTTTCAGCCGATTTAGGACGCACAGACGAACCGGCAGCATCAAGAGTTATGGGGGATAAATCCTGCCACACCCGGCTAAGATATACTGATGAAAGCGAGGTATAAGGGTACTCACCATCTATTAGAAAAGCACGCTCAATATTGTTTCCCTTGCCCTCTACAGGATAGTACGTTATTTCTAAGCGATAAAGCCCGTCTGACAGTATTTCTGCACTAAAGGTTACAGAGCTTTGCTCATCTGTAATTAAGCAGCTTCTGCCGTCTAGCTCGGATTTTTTTACACCTTTATCCTCTTTGAATGTGAAGATATCAAGCGTTATGTCACCTGCCGCATTGGGAGCTTCCTTATGAAGCTCTTTGTATACTCTATAGCTGGGTATGCGAGCATTGATATCTGCCAATTTGTTATTTATTTTGTATGTATCGAAACTAAACTCCTCGGATTCCGGCTTTTTATATGCATAAGAAGCACAAAGCATTCCCGCACAAAGGCATACTGATAAAAGTCCTGCTACTGCCCGCTTTATAAAACCCTTCATCCGACTAATTACTCCTTACCTGTTCTGTCTTAGGTGCAGAGACACTCTTTCGCTCCACAAGCGAGACCCCTACTATATGCCGCGCCGGCTTATGATCCTTGCCGTCTATAAGGTTTAGAAGCAGTTCTGCTGATTTCGCTCCGATTTTTTGAAAATTCTGTGCAATAGTTGTGAGCGGAACTTCGAGGTGTGAGCATATATCGTGATTGTCATAGCCTATAATCGACAGCTCTTCGGGTACGGACAGT
>CAYSTR010000054.1:0-10777 GCA_964433745.1 uncultured Oscillospiraceae bacterium
CAACCGGAAGCCCGTATGCTTGTGCGATTGCCTCGGTATTCTCAACACAAATGCAGTCTATCGACACCCGGTCGGTGGGTTTTCTTTTTAGTGCCGCAAGCTGACGCTCCCTTGAATTCATATCATCACCTCATATACATAACTTTTATCCCTTTTCACAACTCTTTCAGACGAAAACCGATTTAAATAATTTGATTTCAAGGCTTAATGCTCGACTAAAATAGTTAATACCTCATAGGGTTTAATCGAAAATAAAACATTGCCGTTTAGAACCGAAAGCTCACCCTGTACCTTTTCGGTAAAGTCACATATATAAGCTCTCTTTGCGGGCTTACGGCAAATAATACACTCGTCTACCGGACAGTCCTTATAGTTTATTATTCGTATAAGAACACACCTCTTGTCACTGTTCGGACGAATAATCGATATGTGAGAGCTATCACTCTGTAACCAGTACCCGGCTTTAAAAGAATCAGGGACATTATCAGTCCATATGGTATAAGTAATGGGAGCGGCCGAGAATTGATCACTCAAACGAAGCAGCGAAACCTCGGATGTTTTTGCATCAATGGGCTTAATTAAAAATGAAAAGCACCTTATCCCGTTTAACTGTCCGTCCTTTTCGCCGTCGGTTAAAAATGTCTTGGAGAAACAGCGCATTAGTGTCAGTTCAAACCGTCCATCCGTCAGTGCAGCGGCTTCATGCAACCCTCCTTTTGAGATTATAGCTATGCCGTTTTCATCTTTATCCCGCCTGTAGATAACATTGGTAAAGGATTTTTCCGCCTTGTCGGGCTCTTTCCAGTTCTCTGTTTCAATATTTCTCCCTACCTTACGCTTAACAAATGCAAAGGGCTGCTCTGCATAGTAGGACTCTGAGGTAATACCCGTATGGATAACAGCCTTTAAGCGGTGATCTTCACAGTTATTCTTAACCTCTGTTCTAATCTCAATATAGTCAGCGCTTTTATACATGCTCACATATGTTTTTACCGTAAGCTCGTTATACTCATTGTCCCTCTTTGTATACTGGCGGTTATAGTCCATTTTAGTGGGAACTCTCATAACATGGGTGATACAAAACTCGCAAACCCCATCACCGTCCAAAACCGTTTCAACACTCGCTGCCGCTGCACTGTGAATGATTCTGTCGGGTATGCTCTGACGGGAGTACCAACCATCACCGGTCTCACTGCTGTCATTATAGGAAATAAGGTTATCATATGTACGCCCGCTCTTTTTATTTCTTAGACACACGTTTCCATTATGTGAAATGTCTACAGCTATGAATTCGTTTTCGGCAGAGAGTTCTCCTGTTTTCATTGATGAAAAGTACCTGACCGGAGTCTCGGATGGACATATCTCATAGCATACCGACTGCATGGGGGGAAGATCTGCAGTAAAGCAAACGGTATATCTGTCCGCTTCTCTGCCTGCAAACTCCTTGGGGGTGCGAACATACGTCTTGCGGTAAATATCTATTATCGTATAAGGCTGAATTTTATCATCAGCAGTCTTAATAATGAATTGATTGACAGGCTCTGACGGAACAAACTCGTCAAAACGACTTTTATAGCTGCAAGGGAAATCTATATAAGCGTATACCTCCCGTCTCTGTGCAAACGGATGGGTGTTAATCACCGTGAGACATAGAGGTTTATCCTCCTTTTGCTCAAAGCTCATTAGATTTGACAGTGCAAAATCCCGAAGCTCTAAAGCCGTAAGCTGTGCCTGACGAAAACGATAGAGCATATCCGAATGTACATCATCAATAGAGCAGCCGCAGATCGAATCATGCGCATGATTTTTAATGAGGTATCTGTACGAAATCTCGTCAAACGCCTGTTTTACAGGTTTATTAATGGCGGCAGCAAGAGCAGCAAGCGGAAGAGCTTGCTTTTCTAGGATAGACTGGACTGTATCGTTAGCAAGCTTAATATCATATCGGCTGGACAGGGTGCTTGAGATTAGTTTATTATGCTCATCCATCGCCTTTGCGAGCTGTTGCAACTCACCGATTTGAACAGGCAGCTCATACTTAAATTTAGAAAGCTCCTCAAAAAAAGGCTCGGGCTGCCCGAATATCAGCTTCGCATCGTACTTTTCCGCAAGAGCCGCCGCCAGACGCGGTGCTATCGGGTGGATGGGGCAGTGATCCATACCATCTGCCAGAAACACAAACGGAAGATTTGTTCTTGCCAGTTCTCTCTCCACATACTCACACGCAAGCGTAAACAGCTCATCAAACGAGGCATTCTCTTCCTTATCACGGAAAACATCATACCAAAACGTTCCGTAACCACAGCTCTCAGGTACTTTGTATGTTAATAAGCTGTGACCCGAGGGGGATTCCCAGTTAAAGAATGCAGGTGTTTCGTGTTTATTTGTACCACGCCCCAGTACGGCGTTCTTTATTCCGAATCCGTTTAAAATTTGCGGCATTTGGGCGATATGACCGAATATATCGCAGATATATCCCAGTGACATCGTTTTCTTAGCACCCATAGCCACAGCGCTGACGGTTCCCAATCTTAGGTTTTGTATAAGGCTCTCCCCGCTTACAAGGTTCTCGTCCGACATTGTGTACCAAGGCCCCGCAATAAGCCGTCCGCTCTCCAGAAGGTTTCGGACGCGCTCCCTGTCATACAAAGCGCACTCCAGATAATCCTCCAGTAACACCGTTTGCCCATCGCAAATAAACGCTTCATAGTGGCTGTCGCTCTCCAAAACGTCAAGCACCTGTCCCATTGTCTCGATTAGCCGTGCTCTAAACTCCTGAAAGGTTCTATACCACTCCCTGTCCCAGTGCGTTGATGTGAAGTATAAGAAAAACCTTGCTTTGCTCTTATGCATAAATACCTCTTGTAATTACAGTAATAAATATTAGCGGAGGGATCAGCAGCATTTTTATTAGCTGCTGATCCCCTTTTGGAAATTACATTTTTTCAAAGGTGTAAACTATTACCTGAGGCTCTCTTCCCACTATAAATTGAAATCCGTCAAGCAGCTGTTTGCCGCTTAGAGTATTTTCAATGCCAGATATTAGATTTTTAATAAGATACATTTCGGACTGTTTAATGTCCTTTGGATATACTGTGGATTGCCATGTGACAACACCTCTTGCATCGAACATGGTCGCATTATAATTGGTAGGATGCATGGAGGTATGTCCGTACTGCCCGCCCCTGTTGCAGATTATTATGACACCCTTATCCATACTACGGTCATAGAACTCCATTGCCAAGATCTGTTTTCCGGTATCGTCAATAGGAGTAAGCGGGTAATAGCGGTCATTGAGCAGAGGACGTACGGTTAAAAATTTTGATAGGAGGTTCTTTGCCTTATCATAATCAAACCCCGGCTCGTCCGCAATAAAGCCTATACAGAGTGTGGCTGCAAGGTTACTATAAAACGCATAGTCATTAAGCTTATCTACATGTGTTGTAAAAGAGATGCTGGGAAGATAGCAGTTAAGTGAATAAAGTGAGGTCTGGTCAACTGTGGTATCGAACCAGTAATCGGTCTTTTGATTGGTGTTAAAGCGCCTGATCATGGCAAGATCCAACCGCCTCCCGCCGCTTGAACAACCGTCCATAAATACATCTGGGTAGTTGGCTCTTATTCTGTCGAGAAAATCATATAGACCGTTGAGATGCTTAATCTCTGTAATACCCATTCTGTCGGGTGTATCATTACTGCGCCAAAACCCCAGCGGATCCACATTAAAGTCCTGACGGTAGCATGAAAATCCCGGCAGCTTCAGATAGTTATCAACGATATTATAAGCATAATCCACTGCTTCGGGTATTCCGAGATTTAGAAGAAAGTTTTTCTTTCCCGGCATGAACTGACTGGGTAGAAAGCTTAGATGGTCGCCTAAACACCAATCGGGGTGTTCTTTATGTGCGGTGCTGCCCTCCACTACACGCTCCAGTTCAAACCAGAGACCATACTTCATTCCAAGCTCTTTTGCCTTTTTTGATACCACTTCGATTCCGTTGGGATACTTTTCGGGATCGGTATCCCAGCATCCGGCGCCGGTTGGCCAGCCGCCTATAAACCAACCGGCATCGGTTATAACGCTCTCCACATCAAGCTTTTGCATAGCCTTAATAAGTGATACTTGATTGTCCTCGTTACATTCATTCAACCATGCTCCACCTCTGGTAAAGCAGGTGTTGCAAAACAAATATGCATTGTCCTTAGAGGGTACATAGTGCTCGTATACCAACCGTCTAAATGAACTAAATGACAGGTTATGGTCCTCTTCAAACAGTACAGTGACAAATGGCATATGAACCTTTTCACCCGGAAGCAGCTTGAAATGAGTACCCTCCATCCCGCACTTTACCGTCAAAGTTTCTCTTTCGAAACAAAGCACCGACTTAAACTGTCCGCTCCAGCCAATACCGAAAACAGCAGAGTATTTATCACAGTCTACACGAAAGTACGGAAGCTCTGAATTGGACGAGCGCCCGCCTGTACCGCTTATCTCCTGTCCTTGCCATGAATAGTCGGCAAACGATACAGTTCTCGGGATAAAATCGTTGGTATTGGAGGGAGCGCCGTTGGATCGGTAGAGCATGGGCGGGATTCCACTATGTAACCCTACACATAATGAATAGATGTTTTCAATTATCTTAGTATCCTCTTCGCCCGCATTCTCAAGACCAAGCGCAATCTCCATGGCATTAAAGCCTTTAAACAGGGTTATCTGCGCCTCTGCCTTAAGAAGCTTATCCGGGGTTACTATTGTAATGGTTTCCACTGTTGAATGGTTAGTCTCAATACTTTTAAAGGCAGGCTCTTCACTTAAAGCTAGAGCTTTCACCTCGGTACCGTCATAAATAAAGCTAAAGGGAAGTTTATCGTTTTGGGTATAACGTTTTAGGAAATCATAAACCAACAATTAGATTCAACCCCTTCATTCTTATTATAAGGTGGACTAGGAGAAGCGGGCGCGATAGGTTAAACTCACTTATTAGCCGATTACACCTATAGCCTTGAGCTGCTTTTCAGCTTCTGCCAGATAAGAATCCAGACCGGATGTGCGGAAATCCTTTATAAAGCTGTCCAGATCGGCAGACTGACCGGTGATGTACTTATATACAAATTGCTCCTGCAATAGACGCAAATTCTCGATTACAGCAGGGTCAAAGCTTACAAAACCGCCCATGTTAGAGTATCTGGGATACGTTAATACCTCGTTCTCTTTTTCAACAGTGATGATGTCAATTGTGTCAGGCTCGGTCAGCGGGCTGTACTTTACCTTATCTGTATCGGTAGCTATAAAGCAGCCGTAATCCCACAGTGAACCTGCCATTGCGCGGGGGTCATCTGCCTGAGGAAAGAATAAGGCGGTATCGTTAGCAAATGGAGTTATAACGGCGCTGGGATAGATATCTACGCCCCATCTAAGCGCCCAGTAGGGTTTGTTGGGGAACTGGCACTGGTCGAGGACATAGAGAAGTCTCTCAAGACGTTTCTCATCTTTCGCGGTCTTATTGAAGATACCATAGTAACCGCTGACCTCAAAGGATGCCATATACTTGCCGCCGATGGATGAACCTGTCGGGCAGCTAAAGGGAACCCATACGTCAACGTTTGCGCCGGTATTACCGGTAGCATTCTCATGCCACTTGGCAATCAGTGGAACTGATTCGATAAAACCGATCTGACCGTTATAAACCTTTGCATCATAGTTGGGGCTTGCCTGAGAGAAGAAATCGGGATCTAAAAGCTTCTCCTCATACATGGTCTTTGCAAAGTCCAAAAACTGCTTAAACTCTGGCTCAAGCGATGAATATGTAAGCTTACCGTTCTTTACATAGAATCCTCTGGGTGAGTACATATCCAAAAGTACCCAAACGCTGCCTAAAGAGTTGTTGTTTCCAGCGGCTGTTAAAGCGTATGTATCGCTTTTTCCGTTACCATCTGGATCGTCCTTAGTAAACTTGCGCATAAGATCGAGCATCTCTGCATCGGTCTTGGGGACCGAACCGCCCACCTTATCAAGCCAGTCTCTGCGCACCATAAATGTGCCGTAGTTTGAGCCCTCCTGACGTTTGGGCAGTGCATACATCTTTCCGTTAATGCTTGCGGCAGCTTTCATTAGGTCGGTTGTAAACCCGGTCATGGTGGGAAGCTCAGGATAGAAAACAGAGTGATCCTCTACAGTAATACCCTGTTCATTGAGCTGTAAAAGAAGCTCTTTATTACGGTAGTACAAAAGATCCGGGTCGTTTCCGGCAGATATGGAGGTGAAAACCTTTTGGGACATATCCGCATCGGGTACTACAATAAAATCTATTTCTGTGTTAAAGGTATCCAGAAGATATTTCTTAAAGGGATCTTCTTCCGGGAACGGAGTGTTTACCCAGCCGGAGGAATAGATTGTAAGGCTCATTTTTTCTGACAGGTCGAGCTCTTTGGGCTCCACACTCTCTGCGGCACTGCTTGTGTCAGCTTTAGATGAAGAGGTAGCGGGGCTCTGGGATGATGACGAGGATGTGCCACTGTTGCATCAGGCAAATATTGAGGCAACTAAAATTATGGCGAGAAGTATGCAAATGGCTTTCATTGGGTTTCCTCCTTAAAAAATTATATATACAACCTCACTGTGAGGATGTAATACCACGATTATTCTTTTACCGCTCCTATATACACGCCCTTGGTAAAATACTTCTGTAAGAACGGATAGATAGCTAATATGGGTATGGTGCTGAGTACTACCAGTGCCAGCTTCATTGTCTGCTCGTTCATCTTCCTTGTGGGGTCATTGAGCACAACACTGATGTTAGTGCCAATAAGATCGCCCGACAAGGCATTGCTGACTAGCATATTTCGTACAATAAGCTGCAAAGTCTTTAGCTTACCATCGTCGATGTAGATAAGGGAGTCAAACCAAGCATTCCAGTGCCCCACAGCCGCAAACATTGATATAGCGGCGATAGCAGGGGCGCTTAGGGGAACAATGATACTAGTAAACAGCTTAAGCTCTCCGCAACCATCCAGCATTGCCGACTCTTCTAACTCCTTAGGTAGATTACGCATAAACTGCCTAAGAACTAAAACAGCCCAGCTGTCCACAACCCCCGGAATAATATATACCCAAAATGTGTTTATAAGCTTTAGATCCTTTAGTAGTAGAAATGAAGGGATAAGACCGCCATTAAAGAGGATGGTCACAAGCACCATGAACATGAACACACGCTGACCGGGAAGATTGGGTCTTGATACAACGTAGGCGGTTATAGTGGTCATTGTAAGCATGGTGGCTGTACCTAACAGGGTTCTCATTACGCTTATAAAGAACGCATTATAAAAGGTCTCCATCTGGAATAATCGCTCATATGCCGCAATTGTCGGGTTATTAGGCCATAGAACAAACCCGCCCTTAGCGACAAATTCACTTTCACGGACAAGGGATGTAGCAATTACATAGAATAGCGGCAAAACCGCACTTATACAGATAAGGAAGATAATTGTAAAAATGATTCGCTGATACGTCTTCTCGAACATTGCTTTCTCCTTTCTAAACTACCTACCAGATACTTGTCTGTGCGAACTTATCTGCTAGCTTGTTAAAGATTAGGATTAATATAAGTCCCATTAGTGACTGGAACAGCGTAACCGCCGAAGAAAGGCTGTACATGAACTTCCCTATACCAAAGCGGTATACCCATGTGTCAATAATATCACCCACACTAAGCGTAGCGGGACTGTAGAACAATAGAAGCTGCTCGCCGCCGGCATAGAGAATGCCGCCGAATGAGAGGGTAAGCAGGAACACCGTAACGCTTCTGATACTGGGCAGTGTGATGTACCAGATTCGCTGTACCGGGTTTGCTCCGTCAATCATTGCCGATTCATAGAGCGACGGAGAGATGGACGACAGGGATGCCATGTAGATTATTGTGTTCCAACCCAATTCCTTCCAGATGCCCGTCCCTATGACCAAAGGATAGAACCAATCCTCTGAATTGAGGAAGTTTATCTCTGTAAACCCAAGCATTCTGATAATCTGGTTTACAAAGCCCATATGTGAGAACATTGCAAAGGTCACGCCGAATACGATAACCCATGAAAAAAAATGAGGGATATAGAGAATTGTCTGGCAGATTCTGCGTAGCCACGTTTTGGACAGGTCAAACAGTAAAATGGCAAGGATAATCGGGAATGGAAATCCTATAATGATTCGCATGAGACTGATCTTCAATGAGTTTCCAATGGCATTAATTATCTCGGTATTGTTAAGCACAGTCTGATAATGCTTAAATCCCACAAATGGGCTTTTCCATATGCCAAGTCCAAGCTTGTAATCCTTAAATGCCAGAACGAACTGTAGAATCATAGGATAGTAGCGAAAGACGAGAAAATATATGACAACGGGGAGCATAAGCAGGTATAAGGCCTTATACCGTTTTAGATTATTAAAAAAGCGTGATTTCTTTGTTTTTATCGCACTGTTAGTCGCCGTTGCAGTCACAGTATTCACCCCTTTTTTAGATTTTTGGCTAACGTTTCACCCTACCCGATGTATCACCTTTAGCTAAACTTATAACTTCCTCGTTGGTGGAAAGGTTAAAGTCCCCAGTAATGGTCTGCTTCAATGCCGAGAATGCCGCAGCATACTCTGCAGTATCCTGCAGGGAAAATCCTTTACACGCTCCGTATATTAGCCCCGCCGAGAATGAAGCGCCACCGCCGCCTCTATCCACCAGATGAATATCATATACCCTTGACCGGCAAAATTCCTCACCGTTATAGAGAAATACCGACCATGAATTGTCTGATGCCGATTTGCTCTCGCGAAGCGTAGTGGAGATAAGCTGGAATCCAAAGGTCTCCTTCAAACGCACAAAAATGTCTTTATATCCGTCAAGATCGATCTTACCGGTATTTACATCGGTATTACCGGGCTTGAATCCCAGCATTATATCCGCGTCCTCTTCATTGCCGATAAGCACATCCACATACTCCATGAGAGGAAGCATAGCCGCTCTTGCCTTCTCCGGCGACCAGAGCTTTCTGCGGTAGTTAAGGTCGATACTGGTAGTCAGTCCATTTTCCTTTGCCTTTTTTAGTGCCGTTTTAGTAAGTGTATATGTGTTGTCACTGAGAGCCGGGGTTATGCCTGAGGTATGAAACCAGTTTTTTCCCTCAAAGATTTTATCAAAGTCAAATCTATCGGGATAAGCCTTTGCTATAGCAGAATATTCCCTATCATAAAGCACCTGTGATGGGCGGATGGATGCGCCGTTTTCGTAGAAATTTAACCCCATGCGCCCGTCTCCGCGAACAATGTAATTTGTCTTTACCCCCTGCTCCCAGAGCTTTCTCTCTGCTATATCTCCGAGGATATTCTTCGGCAGACAGGTAACATACTCTACGTTTAGCCCCAAACGTGCAAGTGAGGTTGCGACAATGGATTCATCCCCGCCGTAAAACACGTCAAAGCTCTGTGTCTGCTCAAAGCGGAGATTTCCCGGCGGCATAAAACGAATCATCATTTCGCCCAACAGTACAATTGAATCCAAATCCTCTACTCCCTTCCGTATTTAAACAGGTATCTTTGCCGCTCTTCCCTTACATCCTCATCCGGAATGGCTGTGTAAGCAGTATGCCCGTTTAAGGTCAGTGTCATAAATGCTGCCTTTTCGGTGACCTGACAACAGGTCAATGCCTCTTCCAACGATACTCCGCAGCACACAGGACCGTGATTTTTTATAAGCACCGCATTTTTATCACCAATGGTGCTAACAGTCAGCTCCGCGAGACGAAGATGCTCCCCTCCCGGGATGTAGTAGGGTGTACAGGGCACTGCTCCGCCGATTAGCTGGGGTATTTCTTCGATTAATGGGGGAAGCTCTATCCCTGCCGCCGCCGCTGCGCACGCATAGGGAGAATGGGTATGTACCACTGCCCCCGCATCAGTACGGTTTTTCAAAACCAATCGGTGAATCTCCCGCTCTGAGCTTGGGATACGACTACCCGAAAGGATTTTACCGTCAAAATCCATATACACCATGTCCTCGGGGGAGAGCACATCATAATCCACCCTGCTGGGGGTAATGAGCAAACCGTCACCGTAACGCACGCTAATGTTTCCCCATGTTCCGTACACGAGCTTCATAGAAGTAAGCCACTTACATGCTTCTATTATTTGAAGCCTTATGTTTAAATCATCCAATTTCATCACCATGCTTTCCGCTTTAGTTAAAATATCCGACTACATTACAAGGCCCCGAATGCATTCCCTCCACAAGCCATGGCTCCAGCTTCGAGGAGGTAAGCGCCGAAAGATTGTCTGTCAGTTTCATTTCCTCTATAATGAGCATTCTTCCATTTTGCATACTAAGTAGTATGTTATGCACCCTCATTGTCATATCTATAAACGGAATACTTGCAATAGAGGGTGCATCTGTTCCGATTGCCCTTAAATTTGGGATGTTATCCCTGATATAATATCCCGCTTCTAAAGAGAAGCCGGGTGAATGTGCAGAGAAACGTGCCGGTTCGTTCTTTCTTATGTCAGAGAGCAAAAAGCCAACAATCAAGAAGTCGGAGCTTCTAATCTTATGTGCGTACGGTATCAAGTCATCGGGACTTACCAGTCCGTCGTCACCTATAGGGAGGTTAACGGCAAACGGATAGCTAAAGGTCAGCTCATCCGGAGTGAAGCTGTTAATTGTTTGACCGTCTGTCTCCACATGAGCGCTGGTATCCAGGTGTGTGCCGGTGTGACTATATATTGTAAGCCGTTGTACGCTGGCTC
>CAYSTR010000055.1:0-10739 GCA_964433745.1 uncultured Oscillospiraceae bacterium
GGGCTCGAACCTGTGACCCTCTGCTTGTAAGGCAGATGCTCTCCCAGCTGAGCTAAACTCCCCTATCAAAGGTGCTCTTATATTCTAAACTATTATTCCCCATTTGTCAATACTTTTTTTGAAAAAAATAATTTGGATTTTTTATTTTTTTATTTTTAGCTTGATTAATGCGCATTCTTATGTTAAAATTAGGAAATAGGAAATACTTACTAGGAGAATAATGGAATAATATGGACAATCATTCACTGGCGGAGCTTTTATTCCCCGGTATAACAGAAACAATAGATGATCTTCTCGTCCGCTTCCCTGCCCGCTCACTGCCCGAGGGTGCAAAGGTCACGCGGTTTGCACCCAGTCCCACAGGCTTTATGCATATAGGAAACCTTTACGGAGCGTTGACCGATGAGCGGCTGGCTCACCAGTCTGGCGGGGTGTTCTATCTGCGCATTGAGGATACGGATGAAAAGCGTGCTGTCGAGAACGGTGTCGCGAATATTATAGATGCACTTAGCTACTTTGGTGTGAATTTTGATGAGGGCGCAACCCCCGACGGTGATAACGGCGCATACGGTCCCTACCGTCAGCGTCAGCGCGAGAGCATCTACAAGGTGTTTGTCAAGCGGCTGGTTGAGGAGGGGCGGGCTTACCCCTGCTTCTGCACCGAGGAGGAGCTTTCGGCTCTGCGCGAGCGTCAGCAGCAGAATAAGCTAAACTTTGGCTACTACGGCGAGTTTGCCGTCCACCGCGACACTCCGGTAGACGAGGTAAAGTCGCTTATTGCGGCGGGTAAGCCCTATGTGGTGCGCTTTCGCTCTGTGGGGACTGGGAAGCAGTTCGTTTTTCGGGATGAGATAAAGGGCGAGATAAATGTCACCGAGAATGACATGGACATTGTGCTTTTAAAGTCGGACGGTATCCCCACCTATCATATGGCGCACATTGTGGACGATACTCTTATGCGGACAACGCATGTCGTGCGCGGGGACGAGTGGCTGGCGACACTGCCTGTGCATCTGGAGCTGTTCCGTGCGCTTAGCTTGAAACCGCCTAAATATGCCCACACCACCACCATAATGAAGCAGGACGGAGACAGCAAGCGCAAGCTCTCCAAGAGAAAAGACCCGGAGGCGGCGCTCTCCTACTACGCCGAAAAGGGCTATCCTGTCATGTCTGCGGTGGAGTACCTGATGACGCTTCTAAACTCAAACTATGAGGAATGGCGCATTAAAAACCCCGGCAAGCCCTACACCGAATTTCCCTTCTCTTTAAAGAAGATGGGGACATCGGGTGCGCTTTTTGACCTTAATAAGCTAAACGATGTAAGCCGCGACACCATAGCCGTCATGGATACCGAGACGGTGTATAAGGATATTATGGAGTGGGCGAAACGTTATGATAATGAGCTTTTCTCCTTGTTTAACCAGGATACTCTATATGCAAAGTCGATACTGTCCATCGGGCGGGAATGTCCTAAGCCGAGGAAGGATTTTGCCTGCTTCTCCGAGGTAAAGGGGTATGTGAGCTTCTTTTTTGACGGTCTGTTTGAGCCGGAGTATACCTATCCCTCCCATCTTAAAAAAGAGCAGATAGACGCGATTCTGTCGGGCTACCGCTTTAATCCGTCACTGACGAGTGAGGAATGGTTTGCTGATATTAAGGCGCTTGCAGAGCGGCTGGGCTTTGCGGGTGAGGTCAAGGCGTATAAGCAAAATCCAGATGCCTATCCGGGGCATGTGGGGGATGTGAGCATGGTTTTGCGTGTGGCGGTGACCGGGCGGCAGTCCTCCCCTGATTTATGCACCGTCATGGGACTTCTGGGTGCGGACAGGGTTTCGGATAGACTTAATAGGGCTAAAAACTAACCCTATTCTTATTTTGGACTAGGAGGGATGGTCTTGCTGGATATTGAGTATTGGGTGCGGTTGTCGTATGTTTTGAGTGTCGGGGGGAATAAGGCAGACACCTTCTTTAAGCATTTTACCTCACCGCGTGAGTTTTTCGAGGCGGGGGAACGAGCGTATTCGCTTCTTAAATTGAGCGGCGAGGAACGTGTGCGCGTGTCCGAGGGAATGGACAAAGCGCATAAAATCATAGAGAAATGCGTAAAATTAGGAATAGAGCTGTGCCCCTACAGCTATCATAAGTATCCGGAACAGCTAAAGAGCATTTATGATGCTCCGCTTTTACTGTATTATAAGGGCAATATCGACTGTATAACGGATAAGCTCTGCCTGGCGGTGGTGGGTACACGGCAGATGACACCCTACGGTGAGGAGATAACCGACGAGCTGAGCTTTGATTTAGCGCGTGCTGGTGCGGTCATAGTGAGCGGACTGGCGACAGGGATAGACGGTACGGCGCACAGGGCGGCTCTAAGGGCAAAACGCCCCACTGTGGCTGTCATGGGGTGTGGTATCGGTGTGGACTATCCCTTTGAGAACAAGCACATAAAAGAGCAGATTGCCGAGACCGGACTTCTTCTAAGCGAGCTGCCCCCCGATGTGCGGCCGTTCCCGAAATACTTCCCCATTAGAAACCGTATCATGTCGGGACTGTCGGACGGTGTGCTTGTGACCGAAGCTCCCGAAAAGAGCGGTGCGCTTATAACGGCGGAGTACGCACTCTCCCACGGCAAGGAGGTTTTTGCCGTCCCCAACGATATCCTGTCGGCTAAACAGGGGACAAACCTTCTCATTAAGCAGGGAGCAGTACCGGCTGTATCGGCTCTTGATATTCTCAACCATTTTATGGGACGCTTCTCGTTTGCGCTGGATTTATCTGCGTTAAAGGGACGTGCCGCCCCTCCTCCGGCAAAGCGGGATAATCCCCCTGCAAAACCGAAACCGGAGACCGTACCCGAGGTTAAACCAGAACCCGTTCCGGAGGTGACACCAGAGGTGACACCAAAGCCCGCTCCCAAGCCGATTCCTGAACCCAAGCCCGCATCCGGGCAGCCCGCCGAGACCGCCCATCCTGCCCATCCGGTAGGTACAGCGCCAGTGGCGGTTGCCGAGCGTCCGCGAGAGATGTCGCAAAGGGAGGCAGTCACAGCCAGACCCATAAAAGCACCGCTATCACATGCGCCTGTTCGGGAAAACAAAAAGCAGAGTGCTAAAGACAGTGCGGTGGTGACCGCTAAACGAACATATTCCGAGCCGGAGTTTACGCGGGACGAGATAACAGTACTAAACTTTCTAAAGGACGGCAGACGGCAGTTCGGGGACATGCTGTATGGACTAAACATGTCCGTTCCGGCGCTCTCCCTGCCGCTTACCATGCTTGAGATAAAGGGAGTAATAAGAATGCTTCCCGGCAAATACTACGAAATTTGCGACTAGAGCCGCGAAGCGGTAGCACTTTTTCACTTTTAATTATCAGCTATTAGTTCAAATCGGGGGTGCAGCTTATTGTCTAAGCTAGTCATTGTGGAATCGCCTGCCAAGGCCAATACGATACAGAAATATCTCGGCGCGGACTATGAGGTCATGGCGTCAATGGGGCATATTATCGACCTGCCCAAGTCCAAGCTGGGTATTGATATAGAAAACGGTTTTGCGCCGGTCTATCAGCCCATGAAGGACAAGGAGGCTCTTATAAAGCAGCTCACTAAGGCAGCTAAAAAGAGCGAGTTTGTCTATCTCGCAACCGACCCCGACCGTGAGGGCGAGGCCATTTCGTGGCATCTGGCGCGGCTTTTGTCTCTGGATGAACGGGCAAACAACCGTGTGGAGTTCAACGAGATAACAAAGTCGGGCGTTAAGCACGGCATGGAGCACCCCAGAAACATAGATATGGATTTGGTAAACGCGCAGCAGGCACGGCGCATACTCGACCGTATAGTCGGGTATCAGCTAAGTCCGTTTCTCTGGCGCAAGATAAGGCGCGGATTGTCAGCCGGACGTGTGCAGTCGGTGGCGGTGCGGCTCATATGCGACAGGGAGGAGCAGATTTCAGCATTTCGTGAAGAGGAATACTGGACTATAGATGCTAGACTTTCTAAGGCTGTAAACCAGCGCGGCTTTGCGGCGGCTCTTCACTCGAAAAACGGAAAGAAGCTGTCCATTGGTGACGAGGAAACGGCAAACGCCATAGTAAAGGAGCTGGACGGACAGACCTTTACCGTCGCCGCCATAAAGCAGTCGGTGAGGAAGAAGAACCCCGCCCCGCCCTTTATCACGTCCACACTGCAGCAGGACGCGTCCCGGAAGCTGGGCTTTCAGGCGAGACGTACCATGAAAGCGGCACAGGAGCTGTACGAGGGCGTGACACTGCCCGGTCTCGGAGCGGTGGGACTTATCACCTACATGAGAACAGACAGTCTGCGCATATCGGCAGACGCACAGGAGGCGGCACGCGCCTATATCGGAAAGGCGTTCGGAAATGACTATCTGCCCGCCGCCGCGCCTGTCTACAAGACCAAGAAGAATGCGCAGGACGCCCACGAAGCGGTGCGCCCGACCATGATAGACCTTGAACCGAAAAAGGTCAAGGACAGTCTGACGGCGGATCAGTATAAGCTCTATAAGCTCATATGGGAGCGTTTTATCGCTTCTCAGATGTCCCCTGCCCTGCTGGATACCATGTCGGTGGACATAAAGGTGCTGGACTACCTGTTCAAGGCATCGGGCTATAAGGTTAAGTTTGACGGCTTTACCGCCCTTTATGAGGAGGGTAAGGACGAAAAGGACGAGAAGAGCGAGCCTCTCCCGGCGCTGACCGAGGGGATGGAGCTAAAGGTCAAGGAGCTTCTGGGTAATCAGCACTTTACACAGCCGCCCCCCAGATACACCGAGGCGTCACTCATTAAGGCCATGGAGGAGAACGGCATAGGTCGTCCGTCCACCTACGCCCCCACAATCTCGACCATAACGGCGCGTATGTATGTGGAGCGGGAGGGCAAGACGTTAAAGCCCACGGCGTTGGGGACGGTCATCAATACCCTCATGAAGGAGCGCTTCTCCCAGGTGGTGGACGTGACGTTCACCGCATCCATGGAGGAGGAGCTGGACAAGGTTGAGACGGGGAATGCCGACTGGGTGGAGACCCTAGGGCAGTTCTACGGAGATTTTGCCGCGACGCTGGAAGAAGCGGAGAAGCAGCTGGACGGTACGCGCATTAAGGTGCCGGACGAGGTCACCGATGAGAAGTGCGACCTGTGCGGACGCAATCTGGTTGTGAAGATAGGGCGGTTTGGGAAGTTTTTAGGCTGTCCCGGCTTCCCCGAATGTAAGTTTATAAAGAAGATTGTCCATCCCACAGGCGGGATATGCCCCAAGTGCGGAGGACGGCTGCTTATTAAGAAATCAAAGGGGCGCGGGCGGCAGTTTTTCGGCTGCGAGAACTATCCCGAATGTGAGTTCGTGACATGGGATCAGCCTGTACCGGATGTGTGCTCCAAATGCGGGCAGACTATGTTTAAGAAGGGCAATAAGCTCTTTTGTGCGCAGTGTGACGAAAAGACGGAGGCTAAGGGTGATAAATAGGTAACATAGGAGGACTTATGCTTAAGGTAACTGAGCTGGATTTAAGTGCAAACCTCAACAAGTATTTACGGCTGGCTTCAAAGGAAGATATAGTTATTGTCAGCGATGGAGCAGACATTGCTATGCTTGTGGCACCGAACAGATCCCGAACCGTAGATGAGCTAATAGGAATAGCTTATGATGATGGTGTGGACTATAAAAGTGCAAGAGAAGAAAGGTTGTCACGCCATGAACGTAATGATTGACACCAATATTATTATAGATATAATGCTAAATAGAGAACCTTTTGTCCGTGACAGTGCAGCGGTTTTACGTCTTTGCTCTGAGAGGTACATTAAAGGCTTTATTACAGCCAGTTTAAAGGATTTCAAGCATTCGCCTGTCTCTGCTTGCACGCCTGATTATCTTCTTGAAAGGTTCACATTATGCACATAACCGTCATAGGTGCGGGGCTTGCGGGGTGCGAGTGCGCGTATACGTTAGCGCGGCACGGTATAAATGTGCGGCTTTATGACATGAAGCCGGATAAACGCTCGCCGGCGCACAGTGAGGACACATTTGCAGAGCTTGTGTGCTCGAACTCATTAAAGGCGGAACGTATAAATAGTGCATCGGGGCTTTTAAAAGCCGAAATGCGCCGTATGGGCTCGCTTTTGTTAGAATGTGCGGACAAAACCCGCGTACCGGCGGGCGGTGCTCTTGCGGTGGACAGGCACATGTTTTCCTCTCTCGTGACCGACCGCATTGAGAGTGAGCCGAATATAAAGGTCATACATGAGGAGATAAAAAAGCTTCCCGTGGATGGTTATGTCGTTATAGCCACAGGACCTCTCACCGCCGACAGTCTCGCGGAGGAGATAGACAGGCTCTGCGGGGGAAGATTGAGCTTCTTTGATGCGGCAGCCCCCATAGTAACAGCGGACAGTATAGATATGGACAGGGTGTACCGTGCGGCAAGGTACGGGCGCGGTGAGGACGATTACCTCAACTGCGCATTTGACAAAGAGAGCTACGAAAGGTTTTATAATGAGCTTGTGAATGCCGAGCGGGCAACCTTTCATACCCCCGACGAGCTAAAGGTGTACGAGGGGTGTATGCCGGTGGAGGTGCTGGCACATAGGGGCGTGGATACCCTCAGGTACGGCACAATGCGCCCGGTGGGGCTTAGTGACCCTAAGACAGGCAAGCGCCCCTATGCGGTAGTGCAGCTTCGTCAGGAGAACAGCAAGGGTACGCTATATAATCTGGTGGGATTTCAGACAAACCTTAAATTTTCCGAGCAAAAGCGGGTGTTCTCGCTCATACCGGGGCTTTCTAGTGCGGAGTTTGCGCGGTACGGCGTCATGCACCGCAATTCATTTATAGACAGTCCGAGACTGTTGGACAGGCACTTTCGTCTTAGAAAGGACGAGCGCATATTCTTTGCCGGACAGATAAGCGGCGTTGAGGGGTACATGGAATCGGCAATGTCGGGGCTTGCCGCCGGACATGCGCTTGTTCGTATTTTGCGGGGAGAACAGCCGGTGATATATCCGCCCGAGACCATGACCGGAGCGTTGTGCTCTTATATTTGCGACGAAAGCATCAAGGATTTTCAGCCCATGGGCGCGAATATGGGGCTTCTGCCGCCGCTTGCGGATAAAATTAAGAGCAAAGAGGAACGATACACGGCGCTTGCCCAGAGGGCATTGGAGTTTTGGGAGCGGTAAAACGCGAGATTATAAAGGAACAATCCCTGCTTTTGCAGGAGAAAGGCATATCGGGGTGACGCAATGAGAATCATAATAGACGGACACGGCGGGGACAACGCGCCGGAAGAGGTGCTTTTGGGCTGTGCGATGGCATTGGACGAGTTTCCCGACCTAGAGCTTACTATATCTGGAACAAAGGACTTGCTCACCGAGCTTATAGAGGAATACCGCATAAACAAGGACAGACTGACAATTCTAGAGGCGGACGGAGGTATGCCCCCCGATGCCGAGCCTACCGACATACTAAAAGGTCACGATGGCTGTTCTATGGCTGTGGGGCTAAAGGCGTTGGCGGCGGGTGAGGGTAAAGCGTTTGTGTCCGGCGGGAACACCGGGGCGCTCACTGTAGGCGGGACACTGCTTGTGGGACGCAAAAAGGGCATAAAGCGTCCGGCTCTTGCGACAATTATCCCCTGTAAGGGCGGGAATGGTGCATATATGCTCCTTGATGTAGGTGCGAATGTGGAGTGCCGTCCGGAGATGCTCCTACAGTTTGGAGAGATGGCTTCTGAATATATGAGTAAGGTCATGAATGTAAGGTCGCCGCGGGTGGGGCTTGTGAACATTGGTACAGAGGAGGAAAAGGGTACGCCGCTTCAGCGCGAGGCCTTTAGTCTTTTTAAAGCGTCGGGGCTTAACTTTATCGGCAATGCAGAGCCGCGGGATATACCGAACGGCATATGCGATGTGGCGGTGGCGGACGGATATACAGGTAACATCATGCTCAAGCTGACAGAGGGGCTTTCCAGTTTTCTCATGGGTTCGGTCAAGGGGATACTCATGGGCAGGTTCAAAAACAAGCTGGCGGCACTTATGCTTAAAAAGGATTTGGATCGGTTCAAGAAGCAGCTTGATTATACCGAGTACGGCGGCGCTCCTCTTCTGGGACTTTCATCCCCTGTTATAAAGGCACACGGAAGCTCGAATGCCAAGGCGTTCAAGAATGCCATAAGACAGGCTATAAATATGAGTAAATAAATATTTTGGGGCGGGGTAGTAAAAAATGGACAATTTCACAGAGATTGCAGGATATACCTTCAAAAAGCCGGAGCTTTTGGAGACGGCACTGTCGCACTCGTCCTATGCCAACGAGAAAAAGGGCGGACGCAAATCCAACGAGCGATTGGAGTTTCTGGGTGACAGTGTGCTTCAGCTTACGGTGTCGGAGTATATCTATAAGCACTATGCTAAGCTGCCGGAGGGGGACATGACCAAGCTTCGTGCGGGGGTCGTGTGTGAATCGGCGCTCTGTGAGTATGCAAAAGAGCTGGAGCTGGGTAAAATTCTCTTGCTGGGTAAGGGTGAGGCGGCAGGCGGCGGTGCGTCGAGACCGTCCATTCTGTCGGACGCGTTTGAGGCGGTGATTGCTGCCATCTATCTGGACGGCGGCTTTTTGCAGGCAAAGAAGTTCATTCTGCGGTTTGTAGAACCGAAGCTAAAGGCAAACCGGACGGTGCTGTTTGAGGATTATAAGACGATATTGCAGGAGATAGTACAGCAAAATCCCGATGAGAAGCTTAATTACAGGCTTGTGGAGGAGAAGGGTCCGGATCACGATAAGAGCTTTATTGTGGAGCTTTTACTCAATTCCAACGTCATAGGTAAGGGGCAGGGACGCTCGAAGAAGCAGGCAGAGCAGAACGCCGCAAAGGACGCTATGGAGCTATTGGGATACTAAAAAAACCGAAAGGAAGCGGCATGACAAACAAACTGGTTATATTTGATTTGGACGGCACACTGACGAACACGCTTGACACCATCGCACATTTCCTAAATAGTACACTCCGCGAATTTAGTCTGCCGGAGATTACGACCGACCAGTGCCGGATGCTCGTGGGTACTGGTGCTAAAAATCTCGTCACCGGCGCACTTAGGCTAATAGGCGAAAGGGACGAGGACGGCAGCCTGGCAAAGCGCATACTGGCACACTACTCCCACATGTATAACGCCGATTCCCTCTACAAAACCACCATATACGACGGCATAAACGAGCTTATTGGTACACTAAAAGAGAGCGGGGTCAAGCTGGCGGTGCTGTCCAACAAACCCCACAAAACGACCTGCTTGCTAATCGAGCAGATGTTTCCTAAAGGTACCTTTGACTGCTACTATGGGGCTAGGGAGGGCGTTCCCCTCAAACCTGATTTCCACAGTGTCAATGGAATAATAAAAGAGCTGGGTGCCAATAGCGCAGACTGCTACTATGTTGGCGATACCAGGGTTGATATACAGACAGGAAAAAATGCTAATCTTTATACCATAGGTGTGCTCTGGGGCTTTCGTGACATGGAGGAGCTGACCGGAGCCGATCTCATTGTTTCGCACCCGAAGGAGATAGAAAAAGCGGTGCTGGCGGCGGTACATACCGCATGAGAAACCGTTATCCTTAGTAGGACATTCGATATAGAGTTTGCTGACTACAATACCGACGGTGACATAGATTTTACCATAGGCGAGTGGGCGGGCAGCTCCTATAACGAGTTTACGATATATTCCTTGTCGGACGATGGGTCTATACGCGAGATAGGCAGCATCATGACGTCCGAGAAAAAGGGGGAAAAGGACTATTCCATTAGCTTTTCCCATGAAAAAGGGCGCATTACTACCCAGTTTTACGATATGGATAAGGGTGAGCTTGCGGATGTCACATATGTGTGGGACGAGCAATCGAGCCGGTTTATCCAATAGGTCTTAAAAATTTTTTATACAAAAAGGAGAACAAAAATGCCAGTAGTAAACTATCAGCAATACCAGAACATGCTCAAATCCGCCTATGAGAACCATTATGCCCTCCCCGCTATCAATGTAGCGTCACTCGAGATGGCAAACGGCGTACTCATGGGGCTTGCCGAGGCTAAATCCGACGGTATAGTTCAGGTGTCTACAGGCGGCGGCGAGCACGCTTCGGGCGCAAATGTCAAGGACAGCATTGTCGGTGCGATTACTCTAGCCGAGCACGTGCGCCGTGTGGCAGAGAGGTACAATGTCAATGTTGCACTGCACACCGACCACTGTAAAGCAGCAAAGCTTGACAGCTTCCTTATTCCGCTTCTGGACGAGACCGCAAAGCGCCGTGCCATGGGGCTTCCCAACCTCTTCAACTCCCACATGTTTGACGGTTCGGACGTATCCCTAGCCGAGAATCTGAAGATTGCCAAGGATCTTTTAAAGCGCTGCGCCGAGAATGAGATAGTTCTCGAGGTTGAGGCGGGTGTAGTCGGAGGCGAGGAGGACGGCGAGGACAACTCCGGAGTCGAGAACCACAAGCTCTACACCACCGACGCGGACATGCTCAAGGTATACGAGACTTTAAACGGCGTGGGTGGCACATACATGTTCGCCGCGACCTTCGGCAACGTGCACGGAGTGTACAAGCCGGGTAATGTGAAGCTACCGCCCTCGATCCTGCGTGACGGTCAGGCGGCGATTAAAGCGCAGTACGGGAAGGACGCGTTCTTCTACTTCGTATTCCACGGCGGCTCGGGCTCGGAGAAGAGCGAGATCG
>CAYSTR010000056.1:0-10738 GCA_964433745.1 uncultured Oscillospiraceae bacterium
GAGACCATTCCGGAGAACACCACTCCTCTCGCGCAGAATACAGGCGAATGGTCACTTGTAAATCTGTTACTGTCTGTATTAAACGTAATTCTCGCTATCTTCATGATGACAGCGTATGTAAATAGCAAGAAAAAGAGAGGTAATCGTACAGAGGATAAGCAAACGACAAACCGTCAAGGCTTTGCCCGGATTCTGGGTCTTGCAACAGCAGTTGTCTCTGTCGTAACATTTATCCTCACCGAGAATGTTACACATACCATGGTAATGGTGGATTCATGGACACTTCTCATGGCAGCAATAGCAGTTGTTAATGTTATCTTTATGTTTCTGTCAAAAACAAGCATAAATAACAAGAACAATACTCCCGGTGCGGCAAAAGCATAAGTAATATCATTAAAGGCGGGGCTTAGATGCCCCGCCTTTTTGTACAGGAAAACAGACGATTTAGCGGCGGATAAAAAAATGTTTACAACGTTTTTTAATCGTATATGAGTATAATAATGCTAAATGTAAAAAAATAATAAAATACCCCTATATTTAGTAATTACAAATATAGACAAATAAAGAGAAATATGGTATAATTAAGTATATATTTGAACGGAGGGTATTATGGACATGACATTATGGGAAAAACTGGGGAATGTTGAAGAAGGGCGTAAGACTTTAGGGATGGAGATGCCTGTACTGGTATACCGTCTGTTTCAATATGCTTTAAAAGATGTCTTAGCTGAAGAGTTTGACGAGGATAAGGCTGCCGAGCTATTTAGAAAAGCAGGTCATAAGGCGGGTAAAGAATTTGCCTTAAACTGTCTTAATCTAACAGGAGACCTTGACTTTTTTATTGCTAATCTAACAAAGACGCTGTCAGAGCTAAAAATCGGTTATCTGCATATTGAGAAAGCTGATCTTGAGAAGATGAGGTTTATGCTTACGGTTTCGGAGGTTTTGGATTGTTCGGGACTGCCTGTCACTGATGATACCGTGTGTGATTATGATGAGGGGTTTATTGGAGGTATTCTTGAAGAATATACAGGGAAGCCATTTGACGTAAAAGAGGTTGACTGTTGGGCGACCGGTGATCGGACATGCCGTTTTGATGCACGGTTGAAGAATAACTAATTTTATGAAAGGCGATATGCTGTGGACGATGGAATTTTAGCTTTACTGCTTGATGCGATAAAGAATATTTCCGCCGGTAAGCTTGACAATGAGCTTATTATTCAATCGGACAACGAGATTATAAATAGCATTACCGCTTCATTAAATAAGCTTGCCGCCGATATAAAGGAAATAAGCGAAGTAGCAGAAGATTTGGCGTCGGGTAACCTCGATGGAATTGTTCCCGGACGCAGAAACTATCTGTCAGCACCGTTAAAAAAATTGCAATCACGGTTGTCGGTGTTGACCTGGAATGCACAACAGATAGAGAAAAATAAGGTGGTAAGCCGTATTGAATATGACGGTGAGCTGTATTGTACCTTTAACCGGCTGATGGATATGATAGCACAGCAGTCACTGGGGAGCTTACAGGAGGTCGGTGCGGACTCATATAACAGTTGGAAGTACCATCAGATTCTATTAGCATTAAACAGTATAAACCTCATGGTGTTTGAGGTCAATCACGACGGTAAGATTGTCTATCAGAATGAACAGGCTAAAGAGCTGTTCTCAGGAACGGATTCATTAAAGGATATATGCGATGCGGATGATAATTATGAGCTTATCTCGTATCTAGCGGAGATGTTCAGAGATTCTGTGACCAGCCGGAGGGAAGAGATTTTTGACAATACTAGAAAAGCATGGTTTCGCATTGTGTCTGACAAGGTGAGCTTCCCTAGCGGTCAAGAATTTTTCATGTATGTCATTGACGACATAACACACTGGAAAACACAAGAGATAATGCTGGAAAAGAAAGCTAACATTGATGTTTTGACAGGGGTATACAATAAACGTGGGGGGCTAGAGCTGCTGCGCAGACAGATGCAGTCTTTTGATGAAAACAGTGTACATTCTCTATTATTTATTGATCTGGACGGATTGAAAAATGTAAACGACACATACGGTCATAAAGAGGGTGATTTTTTTATAAAGTCGGTAGCCGGGTTGTTGGAGGATTCTGCCAGACAATCGGATATTGTAATGAGGTTTGGCGGGGATGAATTTGTCGTGTTCTTGCCAAAGTGTTCTAATGAAAACGCTAAAAAAAAGCAGTCTGAAATGTACACCCAGTTATTGGAGATAAACAATAAATCTAATAAACCGTATACAATAGGCTTCAGCTGCGGATTAGAGAGTTTTTCATTTAATAATAACATTGATATCTCATCTATTATTGAGAGTGCGGACGCTAAGATGTACGAAGATAAAAAAATGAAAAAGTCTGGACGTTAAAAAAAGCATGTCAGCAATTGAATCTGACATGCTTCTTTTATGTGCAATATACATAATACATAAGCTTATTAAAAGATGTAATACCAATTCCTTTTACATTTAAAAGCTCGTTAATATCATTAAATCGCCCAATTTGTTTCCGGTACTCTATTATACGACCGGCTGTTACGTCACCTATACCCGGTAGTGCGGTCAGTTCTTTTATACTGGCAGTATTAATATCAACCGGCTTGATGGTATCGGGCAGAGCATTATTTGCATTTACTACTGTACTGTTATTGTCATACGCATATGGGGACTGGCTGACCAGATAAACAACAAGAATAATCAAGACTAAAAGCGGAAAAAAACATAGAAAAAACCATTTTTTAATGTTCATATGATGATACCCTTAATAATAATGTAGACAAATTTTGGATTTTGGTATATTATATAAAGAGCAGAATTGTTGCCGATTGGCGGAAAGAGGTACTTTTTATGTGCGGAATTGTTGGATATTCGGGAGATAAGGATACCTGTGAGATATTACTTAATTCCCTTGAGAGACTTGAATACAGAGGATACGACTCGGCAGGTATAGCTGTATTCACCGATGATGGTGTAATGGTGTGCCGCTCTAAGGGCAGGCTTAACGATGTGCGTCAAAAGCTGTCGGGAATGACCGTACCGCCGTGTGTATGCGGAATTGGGCACACACGCTGGGCTACGCATGGAGAGCCCTCCGACCAGAATTCCCACCCACACCGTGAGGGGAGGGTCACATTAGTACATAACGGTATTATCGAAAACTTTATCAGACTAAAAGAGATGCTAATAAAAAAGGGATATGAGTTTAACTCCCAGACCGATACCGAGACCATCGTCAAGCTCATTGACCACTATTATATGGATGACCCTATTGAGGCGATAGTCGAGGCTACACTGCGTCTGACCGGCTCTTATGCGCTGGCTGTCATGTTTGACGATCTCCCGAATGAGCTGTTCGCTCTTAGAAAGGATAGCCCTCTCATTGTGGGTGTGGGAAAGGATGAGTGCTTTATCGCCTCGGATATTCCAGCTATCCTAAAATATACAAGGGACTATTATCTGCTTGAAGAGGGGGAGATAGCGCACCTAAAGGACGGCAAGGCGGTAATTGTAGATTTTGATGGCAATCCTATAGAAAAAGAGTTGAAAACAGCCGATTGGGATGTGGGAGCGGCTGAAAAGGGCGGTTACCCGCACTTTATGCTAAAGGAGATAAACGAGCAGCCCACTGCAATAAAAAATACCATATCATTGCGTATAAAGGACGATCTGCCAGATTTCTCCGCTGATGGTATACCAGACAGCCTGTTCGAGAATACACGTATGATTCATGTCATAGCCTGCGGTACGGCGATGCACGCCGGAATGGTGGGGAAAAACGCCATTGAGGAGCTCGCGGGTATCACAGTACAGGTGGATGTGGCGTCCGAGTTTCGTTACCGCAACCCAGTCATGTCCCCCGATGATGTGTGTATAATAATCTCACAGTCGGGTGAGACGGCAGACACGCTGGCGGCGCTTCGTCTATGCAAGGAGCGCGGGGTTAAGACGCTGGCTGTCGTGAATGTTGTAGGCTCGTCCATCGCACGAGAAGCGGATATGCTCATAACTACACTGGCAGGTCCAGAGATAGCAGTGGCGAGTACCAAGGCATATTCCGTACAGGTGAGCGTTCTGCTTCTTTTATCCGTTCGTTTCGGTATGGCTCGCGGTCTGCCGATTGACAGGGCAAGAGAGCTTACACGTGCTGTTGCTTCAGTCCCCGGTCTCTTGGGGGAGATGCTAACTAATACAGAGAGTATACAAAATATATCGGCAATGAGTATGAATACTCACGACCTCTTCTTTATAGGACGCGGTATAGACTATTCCATGTCCATGGAGGGTTCACTAAAACTAAAGGAGATATCCTATATCCACTCCGAGGCGTATGCTGCGGGTGAACTAAAGCACGGAACTATATCCCTTGTAGTGCAGGATACACCTGTTGTGGCGGTGGCTACGCAGGAGAGGTTGTTTGAGAAGATGGTTAGCAACATCCGAGAGGTCAAGGCGAGGGGAGCAAAGGTCATTTTGTTATGTAAGCAGGGGACTGTAGGTACTCACGAAATAGCGGACTATATAATAGAGCTTCCGTGTCTGCCCGATCTATTGTCGCCTCTGCTGGCGGTTTTGCCGCTTCAGCTGTTTGCATACTATACCGCCGTTTATCGCGGCTGTGATGTCGATAAGCCCCGCAATCTGGCAAAATCGGTGACGGTGGAATAAATAAACGAAAAGCGGCAGGAGGTTAAATCCTGCCGCTAAAATATGCCCTCTCGTGCGACAGGGTAGTCTCCTCCTCGTGACCGGGGAGCACACGATAATCACCCGGCAGCGCAAACAGCCTTTTTAAAGACGAGCACAGCTCATCATAACTGCCGCCGGGCAGGTCTGTTCTGCCCATGTCCTCACAAAACAGGGTATCGCCGGAGAATATCGTATTTCCGTATATATAACAGACAGAACCTCTGGTGTGTCCGTTCGTGAGTATAACCTTAATATCCTTGCCGTTAAAAGGGATAGTGTCATTATCCTCTAGAAGCCTGTCAGCAGGTGTGGGGATAGTGTTTACACCAACCAAGAAGCTAAGACTTTTTCTGTCGCTAATTAGCATTTCTGCATCATTTTTATGAATATAAACCGGAGCACCGGTCTTTTCTTTTAGGTATGCCAACGCTCCTATATGGTCAAAATGACCATGTGTAATAAGGATTCCCTCAACACGAGCGGTAACATTATCCAGTATTCGTTTGCCGTTGTCGCCCGGGTCTATTATTACACACGCATTGCCGTCGGTCAGTATATAGCAGTTTGTCTGGACAGGGCCTGCTACTGTTGTTTTAATATCCATAATAATTCCTTCTTACACTATACGTTACTTGTGCGGATAACCTGAATTATTCCGCTTATTTTTGATAGATTGGCTATAATATTGCTGAGCTGTTCAAGTCCGGTTATCCCCAAGGTCAGCACGATGGAGGTTGTTTTATCCTTTAGCTCACGTGCTATCAGTTCGTGTATGGGTATATGCATGTTACTAAGTGTAATACTGACATCGGCAAGCACACCCTGCCGCCCATCCGAAAGGATATCTATAGTCGCCTTGAATGTACCCTCATGGCGGTCTGACCAAGAAGCGGTGACCAACCGCTCGGTCTGCTCCGGGTCGCCCATGGCAGACCTTATATTCACGCAGTCCCGCTTGTGTATTGATACGCCGAAGCCGCGTGTGATAAACCCAATTATATCGTCTCCCGGAACAGGATTACAGCACCGCGAAAACTTTACAAGACAGTGTTCCAATCCCTCAATCTTCACAACCGAGCTGCCTTGACGTTCCTTTTTCGGCTTAATAACCGTCTCGGTCTTTTGTCCCTCCGGGGTCTTGAACTGCTTGATATACTCCTCTTTTATACGCGGCATAATGCGCGACAGGATAATACCGCCGTACCCTAATGCGGCGTACAGCTCATCCGCTGTATGACAGTGCTGCTTTTTTGCTATATCCAAAATAAAAGCGGACATCTGCTCGTTTGTCAGCGTTATATTGTTACGTTTAAATTCACGTTCAAGCTCTGCTTTACCCTCTGTAATGTTTTCCTCGCGGCGCTCTTTTTTAAACCATGCTCTAATCTTGTTGCGCGCCTCACTGGAGCGGACTATTTTAATCCAGTCTCTGGACGGACCGTGCGTTTCGTCCTTTGTCGTGAGAATATCGACTATCTCGCCTGTCTTGACCTTGTAATCCAGCGGAACCATACGTCCGTCTACCTTAGCTCCAGTCATGCGGTTGCCGACGGCAGAGTGGATGGCATAAGCAAAGTCAATGACGGTCGAACCCAGCGGCAGGCTCTTTACGTCGCCCTTGGGTGTGAATACATAGACCTCCTCCGAGGCCAAATCGGACTTTATAGTGTGTACGAGATCCTCAATATCCTCAAGATCCTTCTGGGATTCCAGAAGCTGCCTGATCCACGCTACCTTGTCCTCCAGCTTATCCTTGCCTGTAAGCCCTGCTTTGTACTTCCAGTGGGCGGCGATACCAAGCTCAGCGGTATAGTGCATGTCCCAGGTGCGTATCTGAACCTCAAACGGCACCGCCTCCTTGTCCACAAGGGTGGAGTGCAGTGATTGGTACATGTTGGGTTTAGGATTCGATATATAATCCTTAAACCGCCCGGGCAGTGGACGGAATAAATCATGAATAACACCCAGTGCATAGTAGCAGTCATTTACTGTATTAACGATTATTCTAAGCGCAAATATATCATAAATCTCTTCAAAGGCGTGACCTTGAATATACATTTTTCGGTATATGCCAAAAACGCTCTTGACACGCCCCTCAATATAGAAGTTTTTAAGCTCACCGCCTAGACGCTCCTGTAATCGCTCCTCAATAAAGCTTATGAAGCGTTCTCTTGATTCCTTTCGGATATCCAGTGCGTGCTCTATGTCCTTATATGCCACAGGGTCAAGCTCACGCAGAGAAAGATCCTCAATCTCGTCCTTGATAGCGCGTATACCCAACCGGTGAGCGATGGGAGCATATACCTCCATCGTTTCAAGGGCTACATCGCGCCGTTTCTGGTCGGGCTGAAACTCAATGGTGCGCATGTTGTGCAACCGGTCAGCCAGCTTTATAATGATAACACGAATGTCCTCCGACATGGCTAGGAGCATCTTTCGGACGTTCTCAGCCTGCTGAACCTCACGTGTGGAGTAGGGTATCTTGGTAAGCTTTGTGACCCCATCCACGAGAAGAGCCACATCTGTACCAAACTGCTTCATGATGTATTCGAGACGGATATCCGTGTCCTCTACAACATCATGAAGAAGCGCACCGATTATGCTGTCGGTATCCATACCCAGCTTAACAAGAATGGTAGCAACAGCAGTGGGATGCGAGATATATTCCTCTCCTGATTTTCTCAAGGCGCCCTTATGCGCACGTTCAGCCAGATCATAAGCTTTAACTATCTTTTCCGTATCAAACGTCTTTCCCGACTCTGCTATAGCCGAAAAAAGAGCCTCTCTAGTATACTCCTCCATAAAAGCACCTCCTTTACAGTAGTATGTATTTGTCTTTATACATGAGCATTCTGCTTATTATTAATAAATGCCATGAGACTGCCTAGTATGGCAGACTTTTCAATATCCACCTTTTGAGCGGTTGGATTTAAGGTGTAGGGTTCTTTAGAAACTAGCGACATCTCATTTAGTATATCCAGACACACCCTAAATTTTCCCATATTCATATACTTATGTATATACATAAACAACCGTTTAAGTGAATCAATCCTTCCTTTTTGACGAATGGTCTTATAGACAAGAGCGATATCATCTCTGGATGGGAGAATGAGGCCTGCCATTTCCGGCGTGAGGGTTTCTCCGCGTTTAAAGCAGTTACAAATCTCGTTTCCCTCGATATGTGCGTCCTCATCAAATTCTGACGGTCGAATATCCTTTATGATAAGTGAGACACGTTCTTCGCCCTTATACTCGTTTATCTCAGCGTTGACCAGGATATCTACGCTCTCTCCAGCTTCATATATGAGGTCGGAAGGGGAGACGCCAAACAGAAGTGCGGATAATACCTCACGTCCTAAACACAGTCTTAGTCTTGTGTGCTTTCCCTCGGACAGGGGGATTATCTCTTGAATCACTGCTGTATTTATTCTAATAACAGGACGTTCGTTGTGCATTCCGTAAGGTTCGAGATAGGTGAGTGCCCTTATGGAATCTAAAGTCAATGCAGCGGGACTGACCGTCACATCCACATCGATTGAATAACTCGGCATAAGAGGGCAAACAGCTGCTGCATATGCCTCCAGCCTGTCAAAAAAAGCCGGTATATTTTCTTTATCTATACTAAACCCTACAGCCAGCGTGTGACCGCCGAATCGGATCAGTAGCTCTCTACAGTGCAAAAGCCCCTCATGCAGGCTAAACCCTTCAATACTGCGCCCAGAACCCCTAAGCTCATTGCCGCTCCCGGATATAATGAGACAGGGCTTTCCGTACCGCGAAACCATGCGGGCACACACTATACCTATAACGCCATGATGCCAATCCTCACCGACAAAGCAGAGCACCCGCCTGCCTAGAAGTGCAGGATTTTTATCTATCTGTGCATCGATACCGGAAATAATCGCCGTCTCAATCTCTTGACGGTGTTTATTCTGTGCACATACCTCCTCTGAAAAGGTATGTGCCTGTTCCTCATCCTCGCATTTTAAGAGGTTAAATGCCGTATAGGCGCTTCCGGTTCTGCCGGCGGCGTTTATCCGCGGGGCAAGGGTGTACGCCAGAGTATCTGGGGTAATATGGTTAACGCCGGCAGACCTCATAAGCTCTGACAGCCCCGCACAGGGGTTACATTTTAGCATATGGATTCCGGCACGCAGTATATGTCTGTGCTCACCGGTAACCGGAACAACATCCGCGACAATACCTAGTGAGATTATATCGGCAAAATCGGACAGTACAGAGAGATACTCACCGTCCTCCAGAGCACACAGCAGCTTAAACACAAGTGAAACGCCGCAGTAATCCTTGTACGGAGAGGTACAGCCGGGCTTTTTAGGGTCTATAATGGCATCGGCATAAGGAAGCTCACTGCCGGGGAGGTGATGATCGGTAATAACAAGAGAAATTCCCAGTTCCTCACAGTAACGTGCCTCGTCTATGGCGGATATGCCGTTATCCACCGTGATAATGAGCGAAACCTCTTCTGCAGCCAGCTTATCTATTGCATCACGGCTTAAACCGTATCCCTCACCCTCGCGAGACGGAATGTAGGTTATAACATCGCCGCCCATAGCATCAAGATAGGAGGACAGAAGAACGGCCGCGGTGACACCGTCCGCATCATAATCGCCGTATACGGCGATTTTTTCGCTGGCTTCAAGAGCAAGATTTATTCGTTCAACGGCACTGAACATATCGGAAATTAAAAACGGATCGGAAAAGACTGGTTCGGTGCTGAAAAAATCGGTAAGAATTTCACCGTCCAGACCGCGCACTGAAACAACCTCAGCCAACAATGCTGGGAGCTTGTATTCTGATTTTAGCCGTTCACATAAGCCTGTTATAGGCGCTTTACTTTTCCACCGCTTCAAAACCACTGCTTTACCGCCTCATTAACTAATAATTATTTATTATAGCACACTTATGTGTGTTATTCAATACAGATATCGATATTTTTTGCATTTAGGTCTGTGCTGTTTAATGATGTGAACCAAAAGACGTATTTTTTATACAGCAGAAAATACATGTACTGTATGAATATACAGTACATGTAAAACCCATTTCTATCTTTTTTCACTTATATCCGTACATGGATTTGGATCAGACAGTTCGGGAAAACGCCGGGAGATAAAGGCGCGTTTTGCCTGTGCCGCGCCCTTTTGCCGTATAGGTATTTTTTCTCCCCCGATTAGCTCCAAATATTCCACCGTGGGTATGGAAACGAAGTCGAGATTCACAAGCAGCCCCTTATTGCAATTATAAAATCTGGAATCATCCGATAGTTTAGCCGAGATGCTCCCGAAGCTGTCGGATACGCTTAAAGTACGGCCGTTTAGGTGTATGTCACAGCGGCGGCCGTTGCTGTTTATATATTTTATATCTTTACAGGAAAGATTCATAGTTAACCTATCCTTATGTACCGAGATCAGACGGTTATCCTGACCTATCCCCTCTAAGCATACCGACATAGCTTCATTAAAACGGTCTTTATTTAAGGGTTTGATCAGATAGTACCGGGCACGCACTTCATAACTCTCTATGGCGTGTTTATCGCTTTCTGTATAAAATACCAATCTGCACTCCGGGTCTATTCGGTATAGTTCACGTGCCGCTTCCATACCGTTTTTTATACCGAGATATATATCTATAAATGCAATATTATACATTCCGGGTTTTAAAGTAGGGATAAACTCTTCTGCATAAGAGAAAACATCCACCTCTGCATTTATAGATTCTGCCGATAAATACGCAATAATTGTTTCATATAGCAATGCCAAGTCGTTATTATTATCCTCTAAAACGGCGATACGCATTTTTTCACTTCCAAACTGTATTGATAATATTGTGGTATTTATTAACAAAATAGGGTGTTTGGCGCGAAATATGTTGAATAATATTTGATACGATGGTAACATAAAGCTAGCCTAATGTCAAGTACTGGATGACTTAGGTTTATTTGCGGTATATATTTCTAAAAAATTTGTATGGAGGAATAAAAGTGATTGAAACATTATTTACTTCACTAAAAGCT
>CAYSTR010000057.1:0-10706 GCA_964433745.1 uncultured Oscillospiraceae bacterium
GGGACCGAGAACAGAAACAAATTCACCCTCACCAAGTGTAAAGTTCACTTTGTCAAGAACAGTTTGCTCTTCTTCCCCCATTTTATAGGTTTTTACAATTCTTTTCATTTCAAGAATGGTGTTCACTATCTATCCCCCTATCCTCTATTCGGCATAGGAGGTAAGAATCCACCGCCACCGCTTGCTGCATTAGGGTCTTTATAGTACACGGTTTGTCCGCTTCCAACACCACTTTTTATTTCAACACTTTTCCCATCGGTTATACCCGTGGTTACATCAGTTTTTATCATTTCATTAGGTCTGCCCCCAATATAGACAAATGGGTTGTTTTCATCATCAAAGCTAAGTGCTTTCATCGGGATAATTATAACATCACTTGCTTGCTCGTTAAGTATCCTTGCTTCGGCTGTCATACCTACTTTAACTGCATTATCGTAATCAAGGTCAACAGTTGCAGTAAAATATGCAACACCATTTTGACTAACCGCAGTACGAGAAACATTCGATACTGTACCATCTACATCTTTACCGAGCGCGTTTATAGATACAGAGATTTTTTTATCCACTGCCACACACCCGAGGTCATATTCATCAACACGGATACTGACTTCAAGATTATCAAAGTCGATAATTTCACATAGCTGACTGCCCGACATTACTTGTTGATCATTTTCGATAAACAATTTATTAACTGTACCGTTTATCTTCGACATAATCTCTGTACCGTCTGATGATACAAATAATATAGTATCAACTCTAACCTTATCACCTTCAGATACATTGATTTTAGAGATTTGCATGATTTTTTCTGCCATTACCATTTGAGTGTTTTTGCTTGCTACATTACCTGAAAATGAATAATAGGTTTCGATGTTACCTTTCGAGGAAGCAGCTGACAAATAACCGCCGCCGTTTCCCATCATAATCATAGGAACTGCTATAAATACAATAACCACCACAGCAACACCTATTACGATGAAAGGTCCCTTCCTCCATTTCTTTTTCTTTTGTACTAGTGCCATAATCTTACCTCCAAAATTTATTATAAGGTAAGTATAAATAGTGCAGATAAACTTAAGGTCAACTTTTTTTATAAATAAAAAAGCTTAACATTTGCATTATACCATAAATAAGTTCAAAATCCCTCGTAAGATTACTAATAATATTATGTGCCGCGCGGCTATTGACGATTTTGTTTAAAGAAATAGAATAAATATAACAAAACCGCTCGGACAAATAAGTATGTTACCCTTAATACGTCCTAGACCCTTTTCGATACTCAATCGGGCTTTGTCCCACATTCTTTTTAAAAAGATTATTAAAGTAAGTTGGACTGGAGTACCCTATTAATTCGGAAATTTCTGAAACTGAAGCGTTTGACCCCAATAGTAATTCCTTAGCTTTATTAATTCTAACCTCCATAAGATATTTCATAAAGCTTTTGTTTATTTCATTTGTAAATACTCTGCAAAGATGCCCTACACTTACATTTAAATATGTTGCGGCATCATCTAGGGAAATACCTCTGTTGTAGTTTTCATGGATAAAAAGCTTTGCTTGCCTAATCAAAGCACTCTCATACTTTGAATATTTGTTTGATATATCATCAAGAATCTCTTTTAAATAGATATTTTGCTGTAAAAGTGTTATATTAAATTCTGAAGCGTGCTTTACGAAATTTATCCTTTCTATGAGTTTACTATCGGCCTTTTTGGATGAAAATTCCATAAGCATGGTAAAAAAACGATCATACAACGACTTGACTTTATCAATACATATCCCCAAGTCAATATGAGGATTAATAAAAATATCAGAATAACTATTTTCAAAGGTCTCTAAAAAGAGGTTTAATTTAAACAGTCTTTGATCCTCTTTAATATCAACCGGTACATTAATCAAAGGATTGATATAATGGTGGTAAAAAATAACATCTCTGCGGTTTGATATGTAGGATAGCTTTTGCACATCCTTTGCCTGCTTGTACAAGCAGCTAAGGTTATTAAGCTCTGAAGTCTGAATTTGACTTACAGTAATATAGATTTCTATATTTGCATATTTTTTGACCGATCTTATAATTTTTTGACAGAATTCATGTACCTCAGCGTTAATTTTTTGAATACTGCACATTTTATTAAAGGATAATAAACCTACAAACTCATTATCTATGAGAAAAATCTCACCTGTCTTAAGATCATTCATAACACTGTCTATTACATTCAATATAGTCATTTGAAGCTGATTAAATTGATTAAGGTTATACTCGGAGCGAACCTGATAGAAATTATTTATTGAAGCAATGATAATACATAGTTTACCATTTAGGATTCTAAGATCCAGCTTCTTTATTATATCAAAGTCTACCCTTTCACCCTCTTTTGTGCCAAAAATGAGGGCATTCATAATGGTTTCAGCACGAACACGGTTAACTATGTGCTGTTCTATGATTCGGTTTTGCTCATTTGTCTGCTCTGTCTCCAGCTTTAATTTTAAATTCTCAGCGACCCTGGTAAGAGTCTCTGCATTCATCTCGGTTTTTACAATATAATCATATACTCCTAGTTTAAATGCATCCTTTGCTAAAGTAAATTCATCGTAAGCACTTAGAACTATGATGGTTACTTGTCTATTTGTTTTATCAATATATCGAATCAAATCGAGTCCGTCGATTACAGGCATTTTAATATCTGTTATAATTACATCAAAATGTCCGGCTTCGAGCTTCCCTATAGCTTCTTCTCCGTTTTGAGCCTCTGAGGCTATAAAGAATCCAAATGATTCCCAGTTGATTATTGTTTTAAGGGCAATTCTAACTATGGGTTCATCGTCCACAATCATAATATTAAAAATTAGAATACACCTCTCACTTTAAGTATTAATTATCGGCAGTCTAACATTGACACTTGTTCCTTCATTAAGTCTGCTTTCAATGCTGATGCCAAATTCATCGCCATAATTTAATTTAATTCTTCGGTTTACATTATATACCCCGATTTTAGCAAACCCTTTCTCACTTATCTCTTGATTCAAAATCATATCAAGATTTTCCTTAGTCATACCCTTTCCATTATCTTTAATTGTAATACTCATTACGTTATCTGTAGATGATGCTGTTATCTTAATAACTCCGTTTTCATTTGTCGGTATAATTCCGTGAAAAACGGAATTCTCAATTATAGGCTGGAGAATAAAGTTTAATACTAATGAACCTTTCAATCTTTCGTCAATTTCGGTGATCGTATTGATATCCTTGTTGTATCTGAAAGCTAATAGTTGCACGAAATGATTAATGTTTTCTATCTCTTCCTCAAGTGTCACCATCTCGCCAACCTTGCCTATTGCGTTTTTCAAAAGCTTAATGAGAGATTTTATGGCATTTGATATATTGTCTGCATGGATAATATTTGCCATAAGTCCTATAGCATTTAAGGTGTTATATAAAAAATGCGGGTTTATTTGATATTGCAGTGCCTTAATCTCCTCACGCTGCCGTTCCTTTTCAAGCTCTATTCTTTCTGCAAACAGAACCTTTAGGTTTCTTGACATCTTATTTAACCTGTATTGAACTTGTCCGATTTCATCGTTTGATGTAATTTTAACGCTTACATCAAGGTTACCGTTCTCGAGCTCCTGCATTACATTGTTAACTGTAATGAGCGGATAAAGAATGGTTTTACTTATAACTAAAATTAAAAGAAATATTAACACAGCACAAATGATAATTAATAATATAGTCATAGCGGTAACTTTAAATGCTTGAGACGTAACATCAGAGTATGGTATCGTTTTTATGACTGTAATACCATATTTATTTTTATCATTAGAAAACATCAAATAGCGTGTACCGCCTAGCTGACCGTCAAACATCTCAGATGGTGATATTTGTATGTCATTGAATAAATCATTATATTTAGTACCGACACCTATATCATGAATATTTGTATATATTAGCTTATTAGAGGCATCAAATATATAAACATCACCTGTTTTAGTGTCGATAACATCATTAAAAATATCTGTTGAAAAACATAGGTAAACCGCTCCGATAACTTGTGAGGGTTTAGTTTGGCTTAGATTTTTCAAAGCTCTAGCACAAGAAAAAATATTGATTTGTTTTTCCAAATATGTAATAGCAGCAAAAGCACCAATCCAATTAATTCTTCCTTCAAGCTTTAGCGTTTCATTAAACCAACTAACATCTAAATCTTTTAAAGTGTTTTTGTACACTCCTTTATATTCGCCGGTTTTATCATAAATAACGGCTGTCTGCAAATAGTTTTCCCTATAAAAAATTCTGCCGATTTCAAAATTTTTAGCATTGATATTCAACTCTCTGTTTTTTATATATCTCTCAATTTCTGTGGAGGTAAGCAAACTGTCCAGATAATAAGAAATGGTATCGAATCTTGATTCAATATTTTTATTTATTTGCTCAATACTAGAATAAGTTTCATAGAATATCTTATTGAGAACTGTATCTGTTTGAGTATAGTAAGCAAAAACCCCTAAAACTATAAGTGGAATAATACTCATAGCAATAAAATAAATAACCAGTTTTATTATAATTGTTTTCTTGAATCTCATGGGAGCACCCATCTTCTGTAAGTTAATAGCATTATAGCATATTTGATGAAAAAAATCAAACTACAGAAAATACATACCAAGAGACAAACTATCATAGGATAGCTCGTCTCTTGGATATTGTAATAACTTAGCTATTGTAATCCTTGATTAGTTTTGTTACATCTTTGAAATTATCCGAAGAGATATACTCTTCATATGCCTTGTCAATCTCAGCTTCTGATAATTGTCCGTTTTTAAACTTAGCAATTTTTTCGTTATATATACTCCAAGCATCACCCCAAGCGGTTGCCAGGCTACCCAGGTCAGGTATTTGTAACACGGGATTAGGCAGAGCGAAAATATCTGCTTTACCTATCTTGTTATACCATTCTATTGCAGACGGTAAGGTTGTGTTTGCATACAGATTATATCCGGGGATAGAAGCATTTGTGGCAAAACCATAAAGGGATTTATAGAAATTTGTATTGTCAATAAATGCCGGAGCAATATTACGCATTCCGTTTTCAATAGTATAGTGTGTTCCCTCAATACCATATCTGGTAAGATGATAGTTGTCCTCATTTTCTATTGCCCAGTCATAATACTGTATAAATGCTTCTAATGCTTCCTGCTTCGCATTTTTGTATGCTCCATAGCATACTACGGTGGGATTTGACCAGCGAAGCTTAGCGGGTGTTCCGTAAACTGTAGTACATTCAAGAAGGGGAGCAAAATCTGCTTCAGGTATGGCGGTCTTAATATCCTTAACAAGAGTATCAAAATCAAAATCAGATGCTAATACGAATGATTGGTTATTGAGAAGCATTCTGTTTGTATCTTCCATTTGATGTTGTGCATTGTCCTTTGAAACCCAGCCGTTGTCCAACCATTTTTTCTCAGTTTTAGCCCAATCAAGATACTTCTTTTCTTGACCCCAAGAACGAGCCTCACCATTTTCATCAAAATACCATGCTGTTCCTGAGGTATTAGCTCCAACAAAGTACTCGCCTGCTACGGTTGGTAAATAACCCATCGGCGATGCAAGAGGTGTTGAATCCGGATATTTTTCTTTCATTTTTGCCAGCATCGCTTCAAATTCTTCAAAGGTTTTTGGCATTAGAAGCCCTAACTCTTTAAGTATATCAGTTCTTATAGAAATACCATAACACCAGTTATTACCGCCTGTAGGGAGCGCGACAATCTCATTTTGGCGCGTTGTCAAAGTGAATAAATCTGCGTCATATTTTGCTTTGAGATTTGGTGCAAGATTATTAAGCTCATTACCGATGCTTCTGAGCGGGCCTAGGTCTGAGGTTGTCCACGCGGACAGATAGTCAGTTGTTGCTGCAAAGAAATCCAGCTCTTCGTTTGCCGCAAACTTCATTTGCAGCTTTGTCATAGCTTCTTGCCATAACACAAACTCGATATCTAAGGTCAGGTCAATATTCCTGTCTGCCAGGAATTTATCGTGAATAGCTTGCCAAATAACAGCATTTTCTGTTGATTCTGACGGTGTGGTGTCATTAGAATTCTTCGTTACCTTAACAGTGACCTGCTTGGGCGGAGCTTTTTCTTCCGCCTTGCTCTCTGGTGCAGCCGAGCTGGCTTTAGATGAAGCGGCAGATGACGATTCACCAGTAGACTGACTGTTACAGCCTACTGAAAACGATGTCAGCAGAACCATCACCAGAAGAGTTGTGAAAATTCTTTTCCTCACGTACATAACCTCCAAAATTGTTTTATTATGATCAATTCACCCCTTAGGTAAATGAACATTCTTACTCCTTTACTCCGCCAATCATAATACCTGTCACAAAGTATTTTTGTAGGAATGGATAAACACATATAATCGGTGTTGTTGCTATTACAACGACCGCCATCTTAATACCCTGTGCCGGTGTAATGAAATCTTTGGCGCTTAGATTAGGATTTTGCTTTACGACATCAGAAAGACGTGTCATCATTTTTTGAAGCATGAATTGTAGATTAATAAGCTTGTTGCCTGTTGAGAAGAACATAGGCGAGGTCCAGTCGTTCCAATATCCTACGGCACTAAATAGAGCTATAGTCGCAAGGATTGGAGTAGAGAGAGGTAACATAATTCTGAACAATACCTGTATTTCCGTGGCTCCGTCAAGCCTTGCCGATTCTTTTAAGCTAGCGGAGATAGACATGAAGTAGTTTCTGATTAATAGCATATTAAACGGGCTTAAAATAGCCGGAAGCACCAGAACCCAGAAATTATTTATTAATTTAAGCTCGGTATACACCATATATGTAGGGATAAGTCCGCCTCCAAAAAACATGGTTATTAAGATTATAATCATAAAAAATTTCTTGAACGGCAGCTTATCCACCGACATACCATATGCATACATACATGTAATAACAACGTTTAGAAAGGTTCCAATGACAGTAGCCAGTACAGAGGTAGTAGCAGCTTTTAAAATATCATTAGAGCCTGAGAATATGTACTTATATGCTTCTAAGGAAAATTCCTTTGGTATTAGCTTAAAACCCTCTTTCATCAGCACACTCTCTGCTGTGAATGACGACATTAGTACAACCAAAACAGGATAAATAAATGTTATACTCATGACTATTAGTAACGTGTAATTAGCAAAATCAAATATCTTATCACCGGTTTTTCTTCTTTCAACAAAAGCCATTACTTGTTCTCCTCCCCTCTATGTTAAAACAGTTTGAAGTTTTCTTCCTTTTGAAACTGTGCGGAGATTCTATTTGCAGAAAAAACCAGTATGAATGAAACAATACTCCTAAACAGTCCGATAGCGGAAGCAAAGCTGAATTTTGCCTGTAAAAAGCCAACCCTATAGACGAATGTATCAATTATATCAATATCCTCTGCAAGGACGGAGTTGTTGCCTACTAAGGCCCAAATCTGCTCAAAGTTTCCGCTTATTAGTGAACCCATGTTGAGAATCAAAAGTATAACGATTGTTGGAGCAAGAGAGGGAAGCGTGATATGTAAAATGCGTTTAAACCGCCCGCACCCGTCGATAGCCGCCGCTTCATAAAGCTCCGGACTAATACCGGAAATGGCTGCAAGAAATATGATTGTCCCCCAGCCTACACCCTTCCAAACATTTAAGAACACGAGAATCCAACGCCAGATACCCAGTGTATTGTACCAGTTTACAGGCTGTTGTCCCATAGAGACTAAGAACTTATTTATAAGTCCAAAGTCACTGGACAAAAAATTCATTACAAAAGCAGAAACAACAATCCATGAAAGGAAAAACGGCAGATAGGATATGGTTTGCACCGATCGTTTAAAAAAGATGTGCTTTACTTCATTTAATAATAGTGCTAGAATTATGGGCATAGGAAATGTAAAAATAAGGTTCATGAACGAGATAAGTACCGTATTTAAAAAGGCTCTGCTAAAGGTAACTTGGGAAAAAGCATCCCTAAAGAATTGAAGCCCTACCCATTTGCTCCCTAATATGCCTTCCCATGGTTTATAATCCAAAAAGGCAATTACAATACCAAACATGGGCAGGTATCTGAATATAATTATTATTAGTAAACCCGGTAGCATCATAAGGTACACAAGCTTATTTGATGCTACACGTCTCCAAAAGTCTTTCTGTTTTTTATAAGATAATGATTTCGTTAGTTCGTTTTTCATAACTTATTCCTCACCCATTCATCATGTATTAATTATATATTTATTTCCTTGAAAGACAATATTTTATATTAACATTTTACTATTGTATATTAACATCATATAATTGGGGATTAGAGCATAATAAAGGCGGTGTCCCATTTATGTCTTGACACCGCTTTTTATATTAGTTATAATTACCGTTAAACTCCTTAACTGCCTCACACATTGCATGAACATTTTGGGGATTAGTATCATAGAACATATAGTCGCTTGCGGCTAATATATGCTTTCTCCCCATTCTTCTTGCAGTTTCTAAGATATAAAGACTTTTTTCTTTTATCTCTTCGGGTGTATCATATAACAAATCATCAAGACCAATGTTGCCGCGTGTGCATATTTCAGGGTCAAGCTTGGAAAACGCGTCCTCTATACTTTTTATATTTCCGACAGGGGGCATGGAAAGAGTCTCAAATAAATCTATACCCATCTGATTGTAGTAACCGTTTGTTAAAAGCGGTTCAATTGGAGAGCAGATGTGCGTATAAACGAGAAGATTGTTTTCATGTACAATATCCGTCACCATCTTTGAAAACGGTACTATAAAATCCTCATAGAAACGCGGTGAAATCATCTCCACACCCGGACCACCAAGGAAAACAAAATCTGCTCCGCCTTTTGCCACAGCGGGTATGAGCTTTTCATCCAGCCTTAGAATCTTATCCATAAGTACTTTAAATTTTTCCGGACATTCCATGGCAAAGATAGCGGTATTCATCGTGTCTGGGAAGCACATCAGCTCATACGGCTGCATAGCCCACTGAATGTCAAGAGCCTTATCTTCACCCAGCTGTCTGCGTATTTCGGCAACCTGTCCCGTAATAGGTGAAAAGTCGGTTTGTTCCAGTAAGGAATCGAGAAAATACTCAAAAATATTTAACTCTTCTTCCATTGTGACTAATCCCCCAAGCATTGCACCGCCTTTATATTCATCTTCAATCAAGGTGGATTCAAGGGTTCCTATAGGTGTCACAAACCTAAGCTTGGTTGTTCGTCTGTTCTTATCTTTATCGTAGGAGGTCTCGTTTTTATATCCGATTCCCTTTGTAAGCTGCGTTAAATCAGGCAGACCGCTGTTATACAAAGGAATCATATCGAACATTTCACAAGCTTTTATAGTGTCCTCGATGGTAGCCTCTCCTAGCCATGATTTTCCTGCTAGTTTCGCATCAAAACCCGCCCCTGCCCCAATCTGCGGAGAACATATGAACGTTGTTCCGCCATTTTTTACATACTCTTTAAACAATTCCCGGTGTGTCATGATATAACCCTCGTTTTTTGTATTCATATTTCAAGACCTCATCTATTATCATTTTTGCACCATCTTTTGGGTTATTACTAATTATAAACTAAAGTCCATATAAAGAATATATCCTATTTTAACATTTAATTATTGTGTATTAACATGTTTTCTATATCAAAATAAAATAGTATTTAGTTAATTTATTATATTGAAAAACCCACAGTTAACATGTAAAATAGTATTAAATTTATTCGGGGTTATTACTATAATTAAGGGGACAACAGTATGAATAATAAAAACTGGCGTGAAGGTATCTTTTTCGGGCTTCATTTTGATATGCACGCAAATGTAACAGACACAGAACTAGGCAATGGGTTGACAAAGGAAATGATTATTGAGCAGTTAAACAAGGTGAAACCCGACTTTGTTCAGTGCGATTGTAAGGGTCATGCAGGATATACCTCCTATCCCACAAAGGTAGGTATACCTGCGCCGCATATGAAAAAGGACAGCCTGCGTTTATGGAGGGATGCAACAAAGGAAATAGGCATCCCGCTGGTTTTGCATTATTCGGGTGTGTTTGATGTGGCGGCAATACAGAATCATCCGGAATGGGGTAGGGTGGATGCTCCCGACTATAAGCATGGCTCGTGGACTGGAGATTCGACAATTAACGGACGAAACTCCAGTATGACCTGTCCGCTGTCCGACTATACAAGGGACTACATGGCGGCTCAGATGGTAGAGATAATACGCGAATATGATGTGGACGGCTTTTGGGTGGACGGTGAAAACTGGGCATCCGCTCCATGCTATTGTGAGAGGTGTGTAGGAAGGTTCAAAGAGCAGACAGGGCTTTATGGTGTACCGGACAAGGAGGATAAGGAGAATTATAATAAATGGCTTTCCTATTCAAGAAAAAACTTTGAGGAGCATGTATCCGTATATGCGGATATAGTACATAAAGAAAAACCCACATGTACTGTGTGCAGTAACTGGATGTATACACTTAGACAGCCTGACGATATAGCTGTACCTATTGACTACATAAGCGGCGATTTTGATTGGCGGTGGAGTGCCGATACAGCAAACGCGGAAGCCAGGCTTATCGACACTAAAGGCACAAAATGGGATTTAATGGATTGGATGTTCACAAGCACCGGTGAGATGAATCACTGGACATATAAAACAGTACCCGCAATGTGTCAGGAAGCG
>CAYSTR010000058.1:0-10529 GCA_964433745.1 uncultured Oscillospiraceae bacterium
CACCGATAGGGGATACCGTAGGGGGACGGAGCGGGATGCCAGATGGTGGGAGGCTCGGTGGTCTCGAAGCCCCTGGGGTGGTGGTCGTCCATCGTCCAGCCCCCGTATGCCACGAGGTCGTCAAACCGCCCCTCTGCTCTCACATCGTTTTGTGTGAGGATATAGTCCCCCACATACCGTCTGCTCTCGCGCTTACCGGGCAGGAAGCCTAACCACTCGAGCTCCCAGTTGTCCGCCTCCAGCTCTCCGCCGTTCTTTATAAAATCCCATGAACCGTAGGCAATCTTCAGAAGCTCGTCCCGCAGCGCTTCGGTGTCGTCGATACTATTATATACACCGCCTATCTCCATCCACCAGTAGTTGTCGGTCGTCCATTTTGTGGGGGTGGAGAAGTTGAGCTTGTTCTTAAAATCCTCCTTAGTATACTTATGAGCCCACGAAGGAGGGGTGAATTTTATAGGTCTTGTGGTCTCCCGCACCTGAAACAGACAGGACATACCCATCGTACAGCTGTCACTCTCCTGCGGGGCAATGTCCTCGCCGAACTCGTCACTGCTCTCCCTGCCCATACGAAACTCTGCACCGGTCAGCGGTGCTAGTACACTGTCACCGGAGCAGTCCGCAAAGATTCTGGCCGTCACCCTGTGCCATGACTGGGTGGTGCTCTGCCACCCGGTTACCGATAGTATGCGGTTGCCGTCCATTTCAGCATTACAGCATGAGCAGTTGAGCAATAGCGTCAAGTTCTCTTGAAAGCGCACCTTCTCATAGAGCACACTGTCCCATACAGAGAAGTTCATATCGGGATTTCGGTAGACATTCTCGAGTGCTATCTCCTCTAATAGTCCCGTTTCGCGGTTGTTTTCGCCGTGTGCGCCCCTAATCCACATGCGGATCTCGCTCGACGCATTGCCGCCGAGCACTGGTCTGTCCTGCATCAAAAGCACCCTGCTGCCGTGGCGCGCTGCCGAGATAGCCGCGAACATCCCCGCCAATCCGCCGCCCACCACACACACATCCACGTCGTATGCTATCGTCCTAAAGCCGACAGCTTCACTCCTATGTATCACGATATAACCCCCTACCTTATCTCTATCTGGACATTAAAGGCGTGTATACGCTCCCTATCGTCCGGTCTCGTACAGGCACAGCATAACACACGCGGTTTGCCCTCCTTGTCTAAGTACATCTGCGGACGCTCCATGTTTTGCAGCGGCTCTGTTATGCCGTCCTCCCAGTGAAGCTCGGTCTTGAAGGCCAGCGGCATTTCGGATACCCGCCAGTCAAACCCGTCATCGGACTCAAACAGGGCGACCGAATGTGCCCCCGCTTTGGTAAAGTACCCTTGAAAATCCTTAGCAATACAATAGAAACGATCCTTCTCGTACCAGATAAACGGATCCTCCACCGACCATGGGTTTTCGGGATTATTGAGGATGGGTTTATCCGACTTCACAAAGGGTCCCAAAGGATTATCCGCTACCGCCATCCCGCACACGACCGCACCCCCCTTAGGCATCTCCCCCTTGTCGGACACCGCCTTGTACATCATATATATCCTGCCGTCCCCGCCGACACAGGCAGTGGGGTTACTCGTGACGAGCGCGTCATGTGCCCCCGGGGTTATGTCGATGACCGGCTTATCCAGCCGCTTGAAGGGACCCGCAGGATTAGGGGAATAGGCAACACCTACGCGCTGATGGTTGCGGTGGTTCCAGTATGTGCCGTCACCGAAGTTACCCATATAATAGAGATAGTACACCCCATCCACCTTGAGCACTGCCGGATTGTGTACACAGTCCCTGTCCCACTCGCTCCCGCCCGCTCCTGACAGTGCTATGCCCCTGTAAACAAACGGACCTAGCGGGCTTGCCGATGTAGCAAAGCCTATTTTTGAATGTGTGACCCAAGCGTCATGCCCCTTGTTTATAGGCCAAAAGGAGAAATAGAGATAGAAAAGCCCATCCTCTCCCTTTGCAATAGAGCCGCACCATACGATAAACTCCTCGTCTGTAAGTGCGAACACCGAGTTTCTTTTCACAGGCTGCATACGTTCTGTAAAGTTCATAGTAATTATACCCCCTGTTATACATTGTCCAGTATCTCGAGCTTTAGCTGCTCGCTGCTATTTCTTTCACACATCTCTTCGAGTGTATCAAAATCAGCATACCGTTCGCCCAACTGCTGACTAACAATATCATTGTAAGCCGTGACAAATGTATTTGTCAAGCCTATCGCGGACATGTCAATGGTTTTAAAGCCCAGTGCTAATGCCGGGGAATCCTCCCGCAGACGAAAATCCCCCTTCTTTATATCTATAAAAAGAGGGTCGGCAACAATACCATGGGGGTCTGCACCCCTGCCTTGATAGTATTCTAAGCGAGCTCTGCCCTTGTCGGGGGCGTTTACATCGTAGTACAAATTGTAGTCGATGAGCGTATCCTCTAGGTGTATCTCATGGAGCTTGCCGTCAACCATCGTCTCTCTGTAGTACGGATTGTGCGGGAAGGTTTTATAGAATATGTTCCCATAAACCTTAAGGTCAGCGTTGGGCGGCATCCTATGCATCTCATACACCTCCAACAGGCTTATGTATCCGATAAACATGCGCTTGCTCTCACCGCGCGAATTCTCGTAGACGATATCTCTTATGTCCGCGACAATGTTATTGATGACATGGTTCTCGAAATACTTGACATTGATACCGCCGCCGGTGCAGTTATACACTATGTTCTCGGTTATCATCGTATCCTTAATAAACGCATCGGTGCGGATTGCCTGCTGCATACCAATACCATTGAGATGATGGATATAGTTTCTCCTTATTACATTGCCGCTGCCCACATCCGAAAGGTAGATGGCATTGCCGTCGAACATCCTCTGCATCGAGAGGAAGATTTCATTGTCCATGATAAGGTTTCTTCGTGTATGATAGTAGGGTGCTATGCGTCGCCACTGTACATGGATATCCTCTCTGCTCCCGGATTGCTGATACTGGGCATCTTTAGCCACCTCGTCCCGGCGGATCGTTCCCTCCAGCTCGCGATTATGCCCCGTAGCATTAAAATAGGACGGACGCACACCACTCAGTACTATCGCATCATATGGGAGGTGGTGCAAAAGGTTATTCGCAACTACATTGTCACTGCTCTGCCACACCATTATACCGCACGAATGATAATAAAGCTCTCCCACATGATGAATATGGTTGTTTGTAACCTTATTACAGCGGTTAACATTTACACGCCCCGGTCCGTAACCGCACAGCAGTATCCCTGTACCGCCGATATAGTCGATGAGGTTGTTACTTATTTCGTTGCATTGACAGTGCAGATCCAGCCTGACACCCGCCGAACCGCTGCTGTAAAAGCGGCACCCGTCCACCGCACATTCCTCTGCGAAGCGCAGTCTCACCATTGCATTGGCCTTATTCCACATGTCCCAGTCGTGCTGCAAGCCTATATCCGCTTCGGTTATGCTGTCACGGTCGGCACGTGTAAAGTGCAGACCCTCAAAGACAATACCCTTTACTACAGACGACTGCGGAAGTCCGTCCACTAAAAAGTACTCGGTGAGCGCAGGACAGGTGACATGACCGGGTTTATCCCCGAATGGAATTAGATACACCTTACCAGTCCTTGTATTGACCGCCCATTGCCCCGGTGCGTTGAGATAACAAGGGGCATTCTCGATCCAAAACGAACCCTCCCCTATAGCAAACTGATGCTTGTCAATTCTACCCATGGGATAGGTGGCGGGCAGGGCTGTTGTAATGGTGTTATTCTGTTTGTCCACACTCTTTATGGGGAGATAGTTCGTGACATACCCGACATTGGGTTGAATAAATATCTCCACATCCTCTGGATTATCCCATTGCACCATCGCCTCCGGAGGCATGTGCAGTGTGTTTCTGTCGGCGAAAATAATCTCGTCGGCACTAAAGCAGCCGTCGCCGCAGGGAATGGAGGAAGCGGGCTCAAATCCGCTGGAATGGGCGCGGGTGAGCAGCCTTGCGTCCTCATAGAGGGTATAAAACCGCTTTTTACCATTCGGCAAAGAGGGCAGGTCAGCCACAAATACCCGCCCGGGCAGCTCGTCCGCCCGTCTCCAGTCCTTTATAACCACGTCGGAGGAGAATACAGGTGTCTCCCCCGGGTAGGCAGCGTATACTATCTTATAGGAATCATAATGTGAGTCGGACGCGGTGAAAACCACCGGCTCACCTAGGATGTACTCGCCGCCCCTGATTAGTACATAGATGTTGCGGTATGCATCATTCTTTATTAGCCTGACTGCATCTCTTGCACGTGTAACGGTGGCAAACGGTCCATCCTTACCGTCCTTGCACGGTTCTGGGTATTTACCCGACCAGCTGTCATTGCCGTTTGCCGACACATAGAAGTCGGCATAGCTATAAGTCTTCATATTGTCATATCCTCGTATAAAAATATATAAGGGCGGACATTGCTGTCCGCCTTTATGTTTGACAGCAGGATTATTTTTCCTTAGATGAGATATACTCATTCATCTGCTGTACAAAGGTTTCGCCGCCCTTAGCATACCATGCCTCCAGAATCTTGTCGTACTCCTCTATAGGCAGCGCACCCATGATAATCTTGGACACGACCTCCTTGCGCTTGTTGTCTGCCTCAGTATATGCCGCATCGTTAGTTATCTCCGGCTTGAAGCCCATGTCCTTTGCGAATACAACTGCATCCATCGCAGTCTGTATCCATGCCTTAGTCTGATCAAGCTGTGCCTGTGGAAGCGATAGATCGAGGAAGAATGTCGGATCGTCACTTCTTCTCATAAAGATGCTGCCCCACGAGTTGAACTTTAGCTCCTTGTACTTATCGGGGATTACTGCGGGGGTGTCGCCGTTTAGCGTGTAGGTGACATCCAGCTTGCCATAGTTGATGATACGCCAGCCCTCGTCCGACAGCATCCAATCGTATGTATCCACTACGCGCTGCGGATCCTTGCATACATTGGTAATAGCCCAGCCGCCCCAAATACCGGCACTGATGGATGAGCCTATCAGCTTACCCTCGCTGTTTTTAATTCCCGCCAGATAGGTCATCTTAGCGTCGGGATTAATCTTTTGCGTCTCAATCTCGCGGTTTGCTATGTGGCCGGCAAATGCGGTGATGCTGCCGACTTCTCCGGCAAACAGCTTCGTGCCGTCGTCTCCCGCCTTCAATATAGGCCAGTCGGGATGAATATATCCGGCTGTCCAGAGGCTCGAGGTAAATTCCAGAGCCGCTTTATAGCTTGCATTACCAATCTCTAAGGCGGGGCTCATGTACTTATACTTGCCGGTACTCGCCTGCCAGCCTAAATCGCCGAAGGAGGCCACCGAAATGGGATAGAGATAACCATCAGCAGGGGGTGACGGCAGAATACCGTATGTATCCTTCTTGTTGTTACCATCGGGATCGTTCTCGGTAAACTGCTTCATGATATCGAAGAACTCCTCCTTCGATATGATTGCGTCGGCGGGCAGCTTGATACCTAATTTATCTAGCCAATCCTGACGCAAACATAAGCCGTCACTGCGTACCACTGTTGTACGCGGAATCATGTAGATATCCTCTGTCTGCTTGGTCTTTACCGCTTCCCAGGTTATGTCGTAGGTATGCGCCAATAGGTTCGGAGCATTCTTTATCTGCTCGGTTATCGGCACAAACAATCCGTCATTTACCCCTTGTATAAACAGCTTATCGGTGTGGGAGCTAAAGTTTACGACATCGGGATAGTTTCCGCCCACCAGCATAATCTGAAGCTTTTCTGCGTAGCTGGCTTGCGGGGGAACCTCAAGCTCCAGCTTAACACTGTTCGCCAGCTCCGCCTGCTCTAAGAAATAGAGAGTGACCTCATTCTGCTCCTCCGGCCAGAAGCTGCCGAAAATCTTGATGGTCTGCATCTCCTTGGGTGCGCTGCTTGTCTCACTCGCGGTGCTTGCGGTACTTGCAGCAGCAGAGCTCGTCTTGTTAGCTGCAACGGACGAGGTTTCGGCGGCCGCTCCGCATCCTGTCAATGCAGAAATAAGTAAGGCGGCAAGAATTAATAATGCAATCCCCTTTTTAATCATGTTTTTTCCTCCTTTAAATGTATATAGTAAAGTGCCAATGCACAAAACTAACCCTTTACTGCTCCCATCATAATACCCTTCTCGAAGTACTTCTGCAAAAACGGGTAGATACAGAGTATTGGCAGCATAGCCACCACTATAGCGGCGTACTGTAGCATAATCGGCATAATGGCGGCATTTCCGCTCTCTGCCAGATTCCCGCCAGTTGACTGGTTCAGAGCAGTAGCCGACATAATAATCTCCCGAAGTACAAGCTGCAGCGGCCAGAGCTCCTTAGAACGTATGTAGATAATTGCACTGAAATAGTTATTCCAGTATCCAACCGCGACAAACAGGAGAATGGTTGAGATAATAGGCTTAGAGAGCGGAACGACAATCTTAAACAGTATAAACGGCTCACTTGCACCGTCTATCTCGGCAGCTTCTATGAGACTGTCGGGCAGACCCGCAAAAAAGTTACGCATAAGGATTATGTTATAAGCGGAGAGACAGCCCGGCAATATCAACGCCCAGATAGTATCCAAAAGCCCGATACCTTTTACGAGCAGGAAGCTGGGGATCATACCGCCCGAGAAGAACATAGTAAAGATAATGAACGACATGATTGCCGCTTTGCCCTTCAACTGCTTTTTCGAGAGTGAATAGGAGGTGAGTATCGTAAGAAAGACGCTTAAAAAGGTTCCCAGTATCGTGACAAACAGTGTAGTGGAATAACCCGACATGATAAGCTTATACTTAAACACCTGAGCGTAGGCAGACAGGGAAAAATCCGTAGGGAATATCATAATGGGTGACTTAACATAACCAGTATAGCTCGAAAAGGATACCGCCACGACATTTACTATAGGATAGAGCATAACGATATTAACAAGCACTATAAAGATGGTTATAATAATCCGCGGAACAAAATCCTCGTCTCGTTTAAAGCCTTTTACCATATTCCGCCCTCCCCATACCTTCGTGCCAGCTTGTTTGTCACAAACACAAGTATTAGTCCAACCACCGACTGGAACAGCCCGACAGCGGTAGCAAAGCTAAATCGTCCGTCGATGAGAGCCATACGGTATGTAAATGTTTCAAACACATCTGCCACATCATAGACTATGGGACTATACAGCATAAATATCTGCTCGAACCCATTTCGGAGGATTGAACCCAGACGCAGAATAAACAAAACGGTAATCGTCGGGATGAGACAAGGTACGGTAATGTAAAACATCTTTTGCACCATACCGGCACCATCTATGCGAGCCGCCTCGTACATCTCATTATCAATACCCGATATGGCAGCAAGATACACTATCGTCCCCCATCCCGCTTCCTTCCAGATATCGCTTATTACCAGTATGGAACGAAAAAATTCGGGAACCTGCAAAAAAGCCACCTTTTCTGCACCGAATAGTTCCAGAATAAAGTTTAGCGCTCCGCCTGACGGGGACAAGAATTTAATAATAATTCCCGATAAAACAACCCACGAAATAAAGTGCGGCAGATACATAATGGTTTGCGAGGCCTTCTTAAAACGCTGTAATCGCACCTCATTGAGCAGCAGTGCTAGAATGATGGGAGCCGGAAACCCCCATATCAGCCGCAAAACACTGATGGACAGGGAATTTTTCAGTACATTGAAGAACCCATCGGAGTTAAACAGATACTCGAAGTTCTTAAATCCCACCCACGGACTTCTCAAAAAACCTAGGATTGGGCTATAGTCTTGAAATGCTATGATGACACCATACATGGGTATATAACAAAAGATGATAAAGTACGCGATGCCCGGCAGGAGAAACAGATAGAGCCAGTAGTTTCGTCTCAAATAATCCTTAAACCCATTAGTCCTTCGGGTTTTATGGTTAGTCTCTGCATGTTTAGGTATTGTCTGCACACCCACTAGAGCGCCACCCCCTTTCTGTTTCTAATTACATTATAACGATTCCCTGGTATTAATACAATCTCACAAAATATCCATTATTGTATTGCAATTTTATACAAAAAAATAAGTCCCCCGCGGACGATGCCGGAGGGATATAGTTTTATGGCTCTTTTTTTACCTTTGGTATTACAATCTTGACACTCAGCCCCGCCTCTTCATTCTTGTAAAGCGACACACCGTATCGTCCTCCGAAGATGAGCTTTATTCGCTGGTTCACATTGCGTATACCGATATGCTCACCTATAAGCGGGGTTGTCTCCTGCAGCTCATTGTTTAAGATCTCTATCCATTTCTCCGTTTGTCCTATGCCGTTGTCGGTAACGGTAAACACAATCGTTTCTTCAAAAAGACATACATCCACACGTATAAGCCCCTTACCACCCAGCTTGGCAAACCCATGCCGAATGGAATTTTCCAAAATGGGCTGCAGCGTGAACTTAACCGTCATAAAATCAAATACAGCTTCATCCACATTCCAGAAGATCTCAAACTCATCCTTGTACCTTAACATCTCTATTTCCAGATAGTTTTTACTGTAGGATATCTCATCTGATATGGATACTGTATAGGTATCTATGTGCATCATTTGTGAAAACATTGTGGAGAGCATACCGATGGCCTTGGATATCTGGTTGTCCGAGCGCGTGAGCGATATAGCCATAAAATTTATGGTTTGCAGACAGTTATAGAGAAAATGGGGATTAATCTGTGCGCTTAGCAATGCCGCTTGTGCCTCCTTTAGCTTGGTGAGATAGCCGAGAGCTCTGCCTCGGTCTGCTCGGTTTTGCTAAACGAGCTTAAAAAGGAGGTTGCAATGTATAGAAATTCGTTATATCTGTCCTTATTATCCTGTGTTATGGCTGTGTTTCGCTCATAAAACGTTTTGGGGTCATCTATCATCTGCATTATGTTCTTTATCGGTAAAAACACCCTGGCAGATATAAAATACGAGACTACAACCGCAAGCAACAATAGTACCGATAAAAGTGTCCAGATGAGTGCGTTTAAAAGTCCTATTTTTTCCTGATAGCCCGATAGCCCGCTTATCATTACATAGTACCAACCATTTGTATCCGAGCGGATGCAGTTATAACCTCGCAGTTCCTGTTCATAATAGCTTACCTTACTCTCCTTACGTTTTAGCTCATACCCCACGGTCTCTTCAAAGCTCATTCCCAGCAAGCCGCTGTCTTGATTATATAATATCCGGCCTTGATAATCCACAATGTAAAAATCATTGTCATTGTAACCGGCAAGCAGCTTATCCAACCAAAGACCGCTGAGATTAACGATAACGACACCATAGATGCTGTTTGAGGTTCTGACCAGCGGCATTGTAAAGGCCGTGGATATACACGATAACGTCTTTCCCGAAGGGGTTTTCATGAGTCTGCCCCAAGACCACTGAACGTTATTAGTTCGGTTTTGCTCATAACTATTAAGCCACAGTGTGTCATAGAAGGTAGTAACAGAGGATGGGCTCTGCTTTGATAAGACATACTTATTGTTTTCTGAATAGATATATATCGAATCTACATATTCACCGCAGGAAAAGGTAATGGTTTTTATAGCATTATATATATTGCGCGCCACATCATAGGAGGGTCTATCCCATTGTTCACTGATAATAAAATGTTCGATATAATAATCGGAGGTGAGATTAGTCCCCGCCGCCAGGATATTGGTTTGCACGGTGTCCACTATTTCCTTGATTCTCATAAGCCCATTCTCTTCCGAAGCAGTCATCTCATTGAGAAAGGCACCCTTGAAATATATGTATAAACCAAGACATATGGCGGCAAGCGGGAGATAAATGGCAGTAAAAATAATAAAGAGGTTTTTAATAAACAGGCTATTGAACTTGTAGTTACTGAAATAGTACCACACATTGTATTTATTATTTCTCACAACACCTGCTCCTTCCCCATCGCCCGTTCGCGGTATTCTGAGGGTGTACAGAAGTAGATGCGTTTAAAGAGCTTGTAAAAGTACTGTAAGCTTTTATAACCCAGATACTCGCTAATCTCATACACCTTGGTATCGGGCATTACGAGCAGCTCTGCGGCCTTATGCATTTTTACCCGAATTGTAAATTCGCTGAAATTTTCACCGGTTTGCTCCTTAAACAACCGGCTTAGATAGTTAGGGCTAATAAATATCTCCTCTGCCGCTTGCTGGAGCGATATGTTTTCGTCTATCCGCTGTAAAATCATCCTTTTTACCCTATCTATAAGGGAGGGATGACCGTTTGCTTGTCTTTTCAGCAGATTATATACAAGCTTTAACCTCTACTCGAAAAGCAGCCTCAATTCCGACTGGGTAGTTACTTCATCCTCATTTTTAATAAATTCAGAGCACACCGCACCTAGGATTTCTGTTATAATGCAAAACAATCTATTCATCTGCTCAAGACCCTGCGCTAAACTGACCTCCGATACCATCTGACAGAATAGTCCGCTCAAGATAGCAACCGTTTCTTCTATCTCAGCAGTCATATTGAGTATC
>CAYSTR010000059.1:0-10525 GCA_964433745.1 uncultured Oscillospiraceae bacterium
GCGGTGTTCCGCGTACGCTCGGCGGCGGCGTTTGCTATTCATTCATTCTTCAACTCCCGCGGGTTTGTCTATGCGCACACCCCCCTCAACACCGGAAGTGACTGCGAGGGTGCGGGCGAAATGTTCCGTGTGACCACTCTAGACCCCAAATCACCGCCTCTTACCCCGGAGGGTGAGGTGGACTTTTCGCAGGATTTCTTCGGACGTGCCACTAGCCTTACGGTCTCGGGACAGCTTGAAGCGGAGTGTCTCGCGCTGGCGTTAGGCAAGGTATACACCTTTGGTCCCACATTCAGAGCCGAGCGTTCTTACACCGCCCGCCACGCGGCAGAGTTCTGGATGATTGAGCCGGAGATTGCGTTTGCCGACCTGGCTGACGACATGGAGCTGGCAGGGGACATGGTAAAATACGTGCTTAAGCATCTTCTGGAAAACTGCGCACCAGACCTTAAATTCTTCAACGATTTTATCGACAACGGTCTCCTAGAGCGGTTAAACGCCCTCGTAAACGCAGAGTTTGCGCATGTGACCTACACCGAGGCTATAGAGCATCTTAAAAAAGCAGATGTAAGCTTCGAGTATCCCGTGAGCTGGGGCATTGATCTGCAAACAGAGCACGAGCGTTACCTCACGGAAAAGGTATTTATGGGTCCTGTGTTTGTCACCGACTATCCGAAAGAGATAAAGGCATTCTATATGCGCCAGAACGACGACGGCAAGACCGTTGCCGCTATGGATATGCTAGTCCCCGGGGTAGGGGAGCTAATCGGCGGCTCACAGCGTGAGGAGCGGCTATCGCTTCTTGAAGCGCGTATTAAGGAAATGAACCTGGATATTGCGGACTACAGCTGGTATCTCGACCTGCGCCGCTACGGCGGGGTTAAACACGCCGGGTTTGGTCTCGGATTCGAGAGACTTCTCATGTACGTCACCGGTATCGGCAACATCCGCGACGTTTCACTCTTCCCGCGCACTACAGCATAGTTATATATTTATTATATCATAAACGATAAACGATTTCAACAAGATAGTACTGGTATAAGGGGATAATTTTATCAAACGCCTAACATTAACTGCTGTAATCTGTTTTCTTTTATTTCTCCCTGCCTGCTCTCTTTCAGATTTTTATGAAAAAAAGGACATATCCTCTGATGTGTCCTTTGCCGCGCCCGAAAGCTCTTCTATACAACCGATGGGGGAGGGAGTATCAAGCGAAGCTGTGTCCTTTGATTCCTCATCCTCCGAAGCATCTTCTGTAAGCGATATACCAAAAGAGCCTGTTATAGAGGATAAAACGATTTCCTTAGATGACTTTACCCTTGTTAAAACAGCTTTTAAGAAGAATTTTCCAGTTTGCAATATAATACCGGGAATCAGCAAGGGACAGTATCTATACTTTAAATGTAAAATAGGCGACCCGCTGAAACAAACGGGGTACGAGCCGTACTCAATAATATATCGCGTAGACACGGCAACAAGCGAGACAGCAGTGATAGCATTTTCGCCGTTCACATGGGAATCGGATAATATTGGCAGAGAGACCATGGTGTTCGGTGATAAAGCCTTTGAAGCCGCTGTCAACCACAAAAGCATCATATCCCCTGCATTAAATATGATACAAAGCGATATAATATCATACAATTACGCAAGCACAGAGGGAAGAATCTCTATATCCAACTATTTTACTAACTTCAATCACATAACAGCAGACAAGCTGGACGAGACCTATTTTGTGTCCCTTGCAAACTCAAAATACTATGATAAAGAGACACAAGTAACCGATCAGCGTTATTATCTTACACTCCACTCTATTTTCGGCGGCGAAAAGGAGCTGACGATCTTTCGGCAGAAGGAGCACACTACCCTCATGGACATGCGGGCGGACAACGGAATAATCTATATCCTCAGCCCTAGTGCGTCCAAAGACACCTACGAGCTGGCACGATATGACAAGGACATGTCCTCAAAGGGGGTTATCCCGCTGGACGGTTTAGTTATCCCCGGCAAGACGCGCGGCTTCGAGATACGAAATGATTGTCTTGTGCTGGATAATGAAATGGCGTACGCTGTATATGTCCTTACGGAGGGTGTGCCCAAAGAGCTTACCCCGCCTGTGAACAATGAGAACATACGCTTTATAGGCTACTATGAGGACTATCTCATGTTCGAGAAAGCGCGCACACAGGACAGGTGTGTCTATGCACTCGACACAAACAGCAAGACATGGACGGCCATTACCGTGACAGGCGGCAGTAACTATCAGCCGGGTGTGTTTTATGTTACGGCTGACGGAGGATTAATCGTCTTAGCATATTCCCGAGGCGACGGACAGGAATATTACATGCATATGTCCAATGTTTTCCCTAAAAAATAAAAAGAGCAGAATTTTTACAAAAAAATAAATAATACTATATTTACAAGCGATACTAACGTATGGTAGAATTTTCATATAAATTTAAGGGAGGATAAAAACTATGGAGACATATGTATGCACTATATGCGGATTTGCTTATGACGAGGAAGCGGGATATCCCGAGGGCGGGATTAAGCCCGGCACAGCATGGGACGAAGTACCCGAGGACTTTGTCTGCCCGCTTTGCGGAGTAGGCAAGGATATGTTTGACAGGAGCTAGAAAAAAATGTCTGCTTTTAAGATTACAGAAAACACCTGGTGGGTAGGGGCGCTAAACCCCAACCTGCGTGTGTTCGACATTGTCATGAGCACCGACTACGGCACAACCTACAACGCCTATCTCATTAAGGGTAAGGATAAGACCGCCCTTATCGAGACGGTACACGACAAGTACTTTGACGTGTACCTCGACAATATCGCCGAGATAGCGGATGTAAGCAAGATCGACTATATCATCCTAAACCACACCGAGCCTGACCATTCGGGCAGTCTCTATCGTCTATTGGAGAAAAACCCAAACCTGACAGCCGTTGTGTCACAGGCGGGTGCTATCTATCTAAAGAACATCACCAACCGCACCGACTACAACACTATGGTGGTCAAGGACGGTGACAAGCTGGATTTAGGCGGCAGGGAGCTTACCTTTATAAACGCTCCTTTCCTGCACTGGCCGGATTCGATGTTCACCTACGACCCGGCAAACAAGACCATCTTCACCTGTGATTTCTTCGGAGCGCACTACTGCGAGCCGTATATCATGGACACAAAGATAAAGTTTGACACGGCGTACAAGCGTGCGTTCAAGGGCTACTATGACGCCATCTTCGGCCCGTTCCCCCGCTATGTGGCGGAGGGACTGAAAAAGACCGAATCGCTTGACCTAGATTATATCTGCGTCAGCCACGGCCCTGTCATAACAAAGGACGGCGTGTACAAGTTTGTGCGCGACTGTTACGAGCAGTGGTGCTCTCCCCAGCAAAGAGAGAAGCCCACTATCCCCATATTCTACACATCGGCGTACGGCAATACTCATGCACTGGCTAACGAGGTAATGAACGGCATAAAGTCACGTCTGCCGGAGTACGGCGTACACACCTTTGATATAATCGAGCACCCCATGGCGGAGCTTGCAAACGCTATGGCACAGTCCGAGGCGTTTCTCATCGGTACGCCCACGATAAACAAGGACGCGCCGCCACCTGTCTGGTCTTTGTTGGGGCATGTTGACGCTATAAACATGCAGAAGCACCCCTGCGCCGTTTTCGGCTCGTACGGCTGGAGCGGCGAGGCTATTCCGGCGGTGACCGAGCGTCTTAAGACGCTAAAGCTTGCGGTGTTCGAGGAAAACTGCAAGATATGCTTTGTTCCCAGTGAAAACGAGCTCAAGAGCGCCTATGAATTTGGTCAGCGCTTTGCCGACACACTCAAAAAATAGTACCCCGACCCGAAAGGATCATCCATGAAGATCAAGCGTTACCGACACATCTACGGAAGAAAGCGTATGCCCCTCATCTACCGTATACTCATTACGGTGGGAGTGCTCGGCATACTCTTTTTTGTCGGGTACAGCATATCGGGGCCTGTCATAGACTTTGCCCTGGGCAAGCTCTCCAGCGACCCTGTGAACGACAGCAGCAGTCTCTTGTCCTCCGGGGGGAGCGATTCGTCTGTCACCTCCCGCTCCCCCTCCTCACAGCAAGCCCCGGAGGTCATAAATACAGGGGTTCGCGGGGAATACATCACGGTAACCGCCGCCAACGACACCTTAGAGCTTGATATGCGTCTTGGCACAAACCCGGATAAAATAAACGCACTCATAGTGGACGTTAAGCCTAGGGAGGGCAGTCTAAGATACGATACCGAATTAGAGAAGGCTCAAAACGCCCTCAATGCAGGGGAACGTCTGGACGCTAAGACCTTTACCGAGACCTTGAAAAAGGCAAAGATAAAGCCCATCGCGCAGATGAGCTGTTTTACGGACTCCACCGCTCCCTATCTCGACGATGCATACGGTGTGCGTTACGCCCCCGACACCGACTGGCTGTGGGTAGACGACAGCTTGGAAAACGGCGGCAAGCCCTGGGGCAACCCCTATTCCAAGGCGCTGTGGGAATATCTGGGAGACATCGCCGCCGACCTTGTGGACAAGGGCTTTGAGACGATATTATTAGACGGTGTGTGCTTCCCCACCGGCGTTGCGCTGAACCTTACCTACTTCGAGTTCCAGACCGACCAGACAAGACCCGCCATATTATCGGAGTTTGTCTCATATATGAACGAGCGTGTGACTGCTAAGGGCGGTGAACTAATGCTTATAGTTCCGATAAATGCGGCGGCGGGGAATGAGACTGCACAGTACGGCGGCAGTGTGTGGGATGTAAAAGCCCCCGCTTATGCTGTCGAGCTTGATATAGCCTCCCTTTCCGAGCCGGTCACAATAGGGGAGACCACCATCACCCAGAGCATGACGGGTAAAGACGAGCAAAACCGCCTGTTTACCTTTATAAAGGGCAAAGCGCCGGCGGACGTACTGCCTGTCTATTTCGGACTAACCGAGAGACAAAACGGTGCGGAAGATGCGATATATAGATAATAAAATATTAAAGCGAAATGTGCCGGTCTAATCGGCACTTTTTGTGCTATTATTTGGGGTGTTGACCATTTATACAAAAGCGGATATAAAAGAGCTTGCGGGAGATACCGCCACCTATTTTCGCGGCGTGGACTATTATAAAAACGACCACGTTATGAACGCACACCTTGCGGACAACGGGCGGCACATAACGTCCATGGTGTGCGGTAACATGAGCGAGTATGAGGTAGATATAGAGCTTGACCGTCACCACGGGATTGAGGGGTATGCCTGCACCTGTCCGGCGTTCGAGGAGTACTACGGCGCGTGTAAGCACATAGTCGCCACGCTTTTATATGCGCTGGACAATCTTCTGCAGCGTGACGGTGCCAGCAAGACCATGGCGCAGACCGACCAGGCGGCTATCGGGCTTATGAAGACCTATGCGTCCAGAGCCATGCAGTCGGCGCGCACGGCTGTGGGCAGTGTGTCTCTAGAGCCTACACTGCACAAGGATCAGAACAATAACATCTACCTCACCTTTAAGATAGGCGAGGGCAGACGGTATGTGCTCAAGGACGTTATGCAGTTTAAGAAGTATATGGAGATAGGAGCGTCCATCGACTACTCAAAGACCTTATCGGTCTACCATCATATGAACTCGTTTGCGCCCGATTCACGCGGACTGGTGCGCTTTATCATGGCTCATATGTTTGCCACAAATGCGGGACTGTCGAAAAAATCATACTACTTCTACGGCGCGGAGCTAAAAAAGCTCATGTTTCTGTCCCCCTACATGATAGATGATTTCTTCTCCTTATTTGAGGACGGACAAAGGGTGCAAATCACCGCATACGGCGAGACCATAGATGCCGTGGTGAAGCACGATCATCCCCCTCTAAGGCTCCATATTGTAAGACAGGGGGACATGTTTGCGCTCACTCTCGACAATATACCAAAGCTCTTCGAGGGGCAAAGCCGGATGTACATGCTGCAACACGAGACGCTTTTTTGCTGTGACGAGGGATTCGGCGGGGCTGTAGGACCTTTAGTATCTGCGCTTTGCGAAAAAAGTCCGCTTCTTGTACACAAAAAGCAGATGGGGGCGTTCTACGGCACGGTCATAACACCCATGCTCAAATACATCCCCCTTGAAACAGAGGAAAACCTCACGGAATATGAGCCCGCTCCCCTTGTCGCCAAGCTATACGTGGACATGCGCACAAACGAGATTGTGACAGGGCGGTTGGAGTTTTTCTACGGCGAGCAGAAGGTGACAGCGTTCGGCGGGAAGAATGTGGCTGTGTCAAGCGATGTGGGGGGCGAGGTGCTGGCTGAGGAGCTGGTTTTGCACTATTTCAAGAACCTAAACCAGACAGAGGGATTCGCCTACACTGCAAGCGAGGAGGAGGTATATCTTCTCGTCACCGAGGGGATGCCCGTCCTCACCGAGAACATGGAGGTATACGTCACCGACAGGTTCAAGGGGATACAGGTGCGCACCCCGGCAGTAAGGGTAGGCGTGCGGCTGTCGGGGGAGCTTCTCGACCTTTCGTTTGATCTGGACGGACTTGCCCCCTCAGAGATAGACGGTATTCTAGCGTCCTACAGGCAAGCCAAACGCTACCACCGTTTAAAGGACGGCAGCTTTATAAACCTTGGCGATTCGGCAGTCACCGAGCTGGCGGGGCTTGCGGACACATTGGGGTTAAGCACAAAACAGCTGGAAAAGGGCGAGGTGTCGCTCCCCAAATACCGCGCTCTCTACCTGGACAGCGTGTACAAGCAAAGCTCCCGCCTAATCTTCGACCGCGACAGCGGCTTCCGTCAGATTGTCCGCGACATAAGAGATGTAGCCGACAGTGACTATGAGGTGCCCGACACCCTAGCCGGTACGCTAAGACCATACCAAAGAGTGGGCTTTAGCTGGCTTATGACCCTGGCGCACTACGGCTTCGGCGGTATACTGGCGGATGACATGGGGCTTGGCAAGACCATACAGGTTATAGCCTTTCTCCTTTACTATAAGCAAAAGGACGGCTCACTGCCCAGTCTAGTCGTGTGCCCCGCCTCCCTTATCCTCAACTGGCAGGCAGAGCTTGCACGGTTCGCGCCGGGACTGCGTGTCACCTGCGTAATGGGAACACAAGCGGTGCGCAGTGAGCTTTTGTCGGAGGATGCGGATGTCATTGTCACATCCTATGACCTTATTAAGCGGGATATCGAGCATTACGAGGGTAAAAGCTTTTATGCCGTCATAGCGGACGAGGCACAGTACATCAAAAATCCCGGTACACAGGCGGCAAAGGCTGTCAAGCTCATAAACGGACGGGTTCGTCTGGCGCTGACCGGTACACCGGTGGAAAACTCCCTGTCCGAGCTGTGGTCGGCATATGATTTTCTCATGCCGGGGTATCTCTACAGCTACTCAAAGTTCCGGGAGAAGCTGGAAGCCCCCATAGTTAAGGATAGGGACAAGGGCGCACAGGATAACCTTACACGGCTTGTGTCTCCGTTCATCCTAAGACGGCTCAAAAAGGACGTGCTAAAGGAGCTCCCCGACAAGCTGGAGACAGTGGTTTACGTCTCTTTAGAGGGGGAGCAGCACACCCTCTACGGTGCTCACGTGGCAAAGATGCGGGCACAGCTGGAGGAGGGAGGCATGGAAAACAAGATAGAGATATTAGCCATGCTAACAAGGCTGCGCCAGATATGCTGTGACCCGCTGCTCACCTTCGAGGACTACAAGGGCGGCAGTGCTAAGTGCGAGGCGGCACTGGAATTAATCACCGAAGCGGTTTCGGGCGGACACAAGATACTTTTATTCTCCCAGTTCACCTCCATGCTGGACATTCTGGAGGGGTGCTTAAAAAAGCTCTCGATAAAGAGTATGCGCATAGACGGTCAGACCAAAAAGGAGGATAGACTGCACCTTGTCAACCGCTTCAACGAGGACGATACACCGGTGTTCCTCATATCGCTAAAGGCGGGCGGGACAGGGCTTAACCTCACCGGAGCGGACATGGTCATACACTACGACCCCTGGTGGAATCTAAGTGCTCAAAATCAAGCCACCGACCGCGCCCACCGCATTGGACAGGTAAATAAGGTCACGGTGTATAAGCTTATAGTCAAGGACAGTATAGAGGAGAAGATACTAAAGCTTCAAGAGGCAAAATCGGCGCTGTCCGAGCTTATTGTCAGTAAGGGCGAGGGCGCTATCTCCTCCATGTCGAAAGAGGATATAATGGCACTGTTTAGATAGGAATAAAAAAATGCGGTATCACACCGCATTTTTTTATTAACCAAACATCACAGCCGCCAAAGCGGCAATGGCAGCGGTCTCGGTACGCAAAATGAGCTTCCCCATGGACACGATGTACACATCCTCATAAGAACCTATAAGCGAGACCTCCTCGTCCGAGAAGCCGCCCTCCGGCCCTATAAAGAGCGAGACCGAGGTGTCTTTTTCCAGCCGGGATATTACCCTGCCTATTGCTTCCCCGCCCTTTTCGTAGCACAAAAGCTTGACACCGGGGACTAAAATCGCCTCCTCGAACGTCATTATAGGGGTGACTTCTGGGATTATACCGCGTCCGCACTGCTTTGCCGCCTCGTATGCCTTTTGATTTAGGCGTGCAAGCCGCGGGGCAAAATTGTCGGGGCGGGAGACACAGTAGCGTGTCAGCATGGGGGTGACGGTGCGGACACCTATCTCTGTCGCCTTTTCGGTAATGAGCTCTAATTTATCTGATTTGGGCATTCCCTGAAACAACCGCACACGGCGTTTAGGCTCGTTTTCACAGGGCGAGGATGACAGTACCAGAGCTTTAACCTGTTCACGTGACGCAAGCTCAATCGAGCAGGTGTAGTCCGTCCCTTGCTTGTCGCATATTGTAATAATGTCGCCGGGGTTAAGGCGCAGAACCCGGCTTATATGTGCGGCATCTCCGCCGGTCAGCGTGATGTGCGACGGTTCGCCGCCGCTTATATTATCAAAATAAAACCTCATTTTACACTTCTCCTTCTGGGAATATTATAACACATCAAAACGTATATGTAAATTGACACGGCTCTTTATTGTGTGATATAATATAGAAAAGTACATAAGAGGTGTTCGTATGAGGGGGATTATTCTGGCGGGCGGCTCCGGGTCGCGGCTCTACCCCATGACGCTGGTCACAAGCAAGCAGCTTTTGCCTGTCTACGACAAGCCCATGATATACTATCCGCTCTCTACGCTCATGTTAGCGGAGATTAGGGACATTCTCATCATCTCCACACCCGCCGATCTGCCGTTGTACCAGCGGCTTCTGGGGGACGGCGAGCGTTTTGGTATTCGTCTTAGCTATAAGGAACAGCCCTCACCCGACGGTCTGGCGCAGGCGTTTATCATCGGTGAGGAGTTTATAGCGGGTGAATCCTGCGCCATGATACTGGGCGACAACATCTTCTACGGCAACGGCTTGCGTCATATCCTCAGAGACACCGCCGGACAGAAAAGCGGCGCGACAGTGTTCGGCTACCATGTGGACGATCCCGAACGCTTCGGTGTGGTGGAGCTAGGGGACGCAGGGCAGGTTCTCTCGATTGAGGAAAAGCCTGCTCACCCTAAGTCAAGCTATGCCGTGACAGGGCTATACTTCTATGACGAGCGCGTGTGTTCGTTTGCAAAGGCGCTAAAACCCAGTCTGCGCGGCGAACTTGAAATAACCGACCTAAACCGCATGTATCTGGAGGAGGGGACACTCCAGGTCAAGCTTTTAGGCAGAGGGTTTGCGTGGCTGGACACCGGCACGGCTGACGCTCTGTTGATGGCGGCGGAGTTTGTTAAGACACTGGCAACCAGACAGGGTATTGTAATATCCGCGCCGGAGGAGATAGCATACATAAACGGCTGGATATCGGCAGAGCGGCTGCGAGAGCAGTCACAGCGTTACGGATTATCTCTGTACGGACGGCACCTAAAGCGTGTGGCAGAGGGACGGATTGTTCTGTAAGGGGGGACTTTATGGAGAAACAGGAAACGGCACTGCGCGGTGTATATATTCTAAAGCCGCAGGTATTTTATGACGAGCGAGGCTTCTTTATGGAGAGCTACTCGCGGAAAACGGCGGTCTCATTGGGGATAGAGGACGAGTTTGTGCAGGACAATCACTCCTTTACACTAAAAAGGGGAACAATTCGGGGGCTTCACTACCAGGAAGAGCCGTTTGCACAATCAAAGCTTGTGCGCTGTACGGCGGGTGAGATTATGGATGTGGTGGTGGACATAAGAAGGGACAGCGAGACCTACCTAAAATGGGTGAGCGTAACCCTGTCCACCAGGAACAATCTCATGATATACATACCGGCGGGATATGCCCACGGATTTCTCACCCTTAGCAGCAATGCCGAGGTACAGTACAAGACAGGGGCGTACTACAATAAGGACGCAGAGCGCACAATACGTTACGATGACCCCAAGATAGGTGTGGAGTGGGGGGTAGCAGACCCCATTATGTCGGACAAGGACAAGGCGGGGAGCTATTTATAAAAAA
>CAYSTR010000060.1:0-10498 GCA_964433745.1 uncultured Oscillospiraceae bacterium
TCCGTCAGGCACAACATATCTCGGAATTATCTGCACATGATTGCATTAACGTGATAACGCGGAATATAAAGTGTACAGGCGGTCATGACGAGGCTATAATAATATACAACCCATCACAGAAGGCAGTCTCGGGTGTGAGCGTGCTTACTCTGCCGGTGCTATTCCGTGATGAACCTAACAGACGCTTCTATGACTGCAATAATTGCACAATGGATGTACAGATTTTGGATGAAACGGTAGAAAATCGTGTAAATGAAGCGATTCGGAGGCTTGTTAAATTCGATAAAACCTCATTATTAAGAGTTGCCGTTTCGCTTGAGATACCGGCTTTCGGATATACTGTTATTTATTGCGATAATCTAAAAAATGAGTTTTCACCAGAGCAGAAGATGTATAGGTACAAAGAATATAATCCGCCCAAACGCTTAATAGGCGGTCAGATGACTGCTCATAACAAGATTGATAACGGCAGATTGTTGGTGGAGCTTCAAAGCAGCGGTCTTTTACGTGTACAAATAAAGGAAACAGGACAGGTTTACTCCGGACTTCATCTATTAGAGAATCGTTCTGATTTAGGTGAGGGTTGGAACTGGAAACCCGCTCGGTATGACAGCATTATTTACGGAGAGGGCTGTCTTTCCCAGATGAGCGTACTGTGTGACGGACCTCTTTGCACAGTGTGGAAGCTGTGTTACACCCTTAAACTACCGGTAAAAGCGAATATACAAGCGGGCAGACGCAGCACACTAGAGCAGGAGCAGATCTACTATACCCTGCTTACGCTGCCAAAGGAGAGCGAGACCTTATATTTTGAAACAACTGTTGAAAACCGCATAGAAAACAACCGTCTGCGTGTGCTGTTCCCTACAAATGCTAAAACAGACAGCTTTTCCACCAAAACACCCTTTGACATGGTAGATTGGCCTATAGCACATGAGGATACCTCCGATTATGCGGAGCTTGATACGTTAGTTCACCCCTCACAGGGGATTACCCTGATTGACGATGGTGTCAGATCAGCCGCGTTATATTCTAAGGGACTGTATGAGGTGGAGATAACCGACAACGAGGAGCGGGCTATTGCGCTCACCCTGTTCAGGGCGGCTCAAACCGAGTCGGGTATAGCTCCGGCAGAGGATATGAGAATGTTTAGGACTATGAAGTTTTCATATGCCCTGTCCTTTGCTAAAGGCGATAAGACAAATGTTCTCATTGAGGGTGAGGCATATCGTGCCGGATTACAAAGCAGCAGATTTACACAAAATCCAGCAGCTGATGTACTGGAGGGAAGAGTGGAGTTCTTTTCTGTTTCGTCTAAATCAAAGGTGGTATCGTTCGTGACGGAAAAGAGCGGAAAAATCTATCTGCGGATTTACGATGTAAGCGGAACTAAAGAGGATGTGACAATAAACTTTCCCCGGACGGTACTTAGGGCGGAATATGTAAATCTCAATAACAGTCCCCTAGCTGCGGCGGATTACTCCGGTAAGAGTGTTACTATTAGCTGTCCGCCTCACAAAATTGTCACTGTATGCGTGGAATTTGAATGATAATTTTAAAGGAGAAGATGATATGAAGGTTGCGGTTATAGGTTGCGGTACAATAGCAAATGCAGCGCACATACCGGCTTATGTTAAAAATCCCAAGGCGGAGATAGTTTATTTTTGTGATATTATTAAAGAGCGGGCGGAAAAGGCAGTAGAGCAGTACGGATGCGGAAAGGCTGTTTGCGATTACCGTGAGGTGCTAAAAGACCCGGATATTGAAGCGGTGTCTGTTTGTACTCCAAATAACGTACATGCCCAAATTACTATAGACTGCCTAAAAAGCGGTAAGAATGTGTTGTGTGAAAAACCTGCCGCCAGAACCTATGAGGAAGCACTTCTCATGCAAAGAGTGCAGAACGAGACAGGTAGGGTGCTAAATATCGGGGTGGTAAATAGGTTTAACGACAGTGTGAACCGTATTAAGGAGTACATTGAGAATGGTGTGCTCGGTAATGTACATCATGTGTATGTAAGCTTTAGGTCACATAGGTCAATCCCAGGACTAGGCGGTGCGTTCACAACAAAGGCTATAGCAGGAGGCGGGGCATTGATTGATTGGGGGGTACATTTCCTGGACATTGTTATGTACTGCTGTTTTGATCCTAAACCGTTGACCGTTTCTGCTGAAACCTTTTCCATTCTAGGTAAAAACATTCCGGAGTATGTGTATACCGATATGTGGGCAGGACCGCCTATAATGGACGGAACCTATGATGTTGAGGATTCTGTAACGGCACTTGTCAGAACAGACGGTCCTATAATAACGATTAACGGAGCGTGGGCGCAAAACATAGGGAAAAATGAAATGTTTATAGATTTTATGGGAGATAAGGCGGGAATACGTCTGGAATATGGTAAAAACTTCACGCTTTTCAAGACAGAGAATGGGGCACTGGTATCGTGTACTCCAGAGTTTAACATGACAAACCATTTTGAAAACGAGATTAATGCATTTATTGATTGCATTGAATCTAAGAAAAAGCTTCCGTCTCATATAGATACAGCTATTATTACTGCACAGATAATGCAGGCGATATACGATTCAGCCAATATACACAAGGAAATAATACTAGGCTAGGGGGAGATTGTCTGTATAAGGTAATTCTTCTTGATGATGAACCGTGGTCAATATTCTCTCTAAGAAAATCCTTTAGCTGGAGTGAATTAGGCTTTGAGGTTTCGGCGGAGTATTCTGATCCGTTTGAAGCTCTTTCTTATGTTTTGAACAATACAGTTCACGCTGTGTTTCTTGACATTAGAATGCCGGGTATGACAGGTCTTGATTTTATAAAATCCGTATTGGAGCAAAAGCCGGATACAGTGTTTATCATTGTATCCGGCTATGCCGATTTTTCTTATGCAAAAAAAGCTATTGAATACGGAGTGTTTGACTATTGTCTAAAGCCCATTGAACAAACCAAAACAGATGAGCTGTTGAAAAGATTATCCGAGCGGCTAAAATCTATTTCAATATCAGGTGAGCTAGAGCTTCTTGGTGAGATTTTAAGCGGCAGTGTAAATATAGATAGATTTCCTTTTAGGGTAGAACCGAACCTCGCGGTAGTCATGTGCTCGTGTATAAAGCAGATGGAGTCTCTGCTCTGTTTAAATAGTAACATTACCGCAAGTAAGTTTTTACTATCATCGCAGAGGGCATATTTTTTGCTGTCTGCTCCGGACATTGAATGTCTTAATGCTTTTATTAAAAAAATGGAGCTGTTTCCTTTCGAGAGCGGGATACTGGGCATTAGCAGTACAGCTACGGACAAAAAGTTAATGCAAAAGCTTTTTATTGAAGCCGAAAACGCATTTTACAGCTTCTTGTTTCAAGATAAGACAGGGGTATGTTTTTGGAGAGCTTCAAGCCTTAGGTGGGTTAATAGCTTAGTTAATGCTTTTGCTGACCATTATAAGAATAAGGATATTGAAGCCGCACTAAAAGAGATTGAAAAGCTTGATTGCACGGATATATTTGTAGATGAGATGTGTCATGTGTGGAACGGAATAACGGCGTTAGTGCTGTCTAATATCTGTGGTGAGGAATTGACCCAGCTAGAGTATATCAGCGTAAACGATGCGGTAAACCGCTTTGCAGATTATAGACAGATGATAGACGAGTTGGTATTTATTATAAGGGCAGCCTATTCGCCGGCCGATCCGCCTCTTCACCGGGATGAATATGAACCTATGATTTTATTTGTGCAGGAAAACTACGCAAACGATCTTTCATTAAAGCTTCTTGCGGACAGATTTCATCTAAACTTTACCTATTGCAGTGAGCTATTCAAAAAACTGACAGGAACAACATTTTCAAAATATATCATAGACTTGAGAATGAAGAAAGCAAAGGAGCTTTTACAAAGTGAAATAACCTTAAAAGAGGTAGCGGCTCAAACAGGTTATTCAGACTATTTTTATTTTTTGAGCGTGTTTAAAAAGTATAACGGAATCACACCGGCAAAATACAGGCTGGAGTGTATAAAACAAAAGCTCAATAAAACCGATTGAAAAGGAGTAAGTGGTGGGTATAATTAAAAAGGTCATTGGTTTAATAAGCTCTTTTCAATCGTTGAAGCTTAGGTACCAGATTATATTGTTTATAGTTTTCTCAATTTCCATAGTATTAGTTATTGAGATATATTACTATACGTCCATATCAAGGACTATGCAAAACCGTATGATTATTACAGCCGGAAGTATGTTAAATCAAGTATACAGCAATGTGGAAGGCTTTTCAAAGCGAATAGAGCAATCCGCCGCCGTTATCTCTAATAATAAGTATGTGCAGGAAATGCTTACAGAGGAAAATGCCGGTAAGCAGATAGAGCTTAGCAAATTTCTTTTTAACATTATGGATTATATTAAGCTGGTTAATAATGATATTGATAACTTGATTATATCAGACCTAGACGGTAACTATATTCAAATGACCTCCAGTCTTAGTGATGTATGGGAGGTATTAAAAAATCAGTACAACGTTCTTGACCCAGACAATAAGCTTACCGCCCTATACCCCCATCTTCAGAACAAGTATACACATAAGCGCTATTATGCATATGTTACACCTATTTTGCTTTCGTTAAGGGGTGCGTATGCTCACGACAAGATAGGCTGCTTAACTATACTTATTGATGAAGTAATCCTTAACACACTGCTTGTAAACGAATACATGACACCCTCATCATTGCTTTTTATACAGGACGATGATGGTAAGATTATTGCCGCTGACAAAAAGAATGCCTCTATGATCGGAAGCAATACAGGTGAGGATATCCTGTCCGTTATTAGCTCTGGTGAGCATGTTACCTTTAGCTCTTATATGGGGAAAGAGAGCATCATTCAATTTAAGCGTGTGGAAAAGCTGGCGCTCTCAATAGTAAGTGTCATTCCGACGAGTGAGATTTCTGATGACCTGAACCCCATACGAGATCAGGGCGTGTTTACGGCATTTATAATGGTTTTGGTTCTGCTTTTTATCGGCAGGAGCATGAACAAGGGTATTTCTGAACCGATAGCTGCATTTATAGGATTTATGAGCGATATTGATCATCAGCTGGGCAGTAACATTTTTACAAAGAAGCTTCCGGTAGTTCACACAAACGAAATAGGTCAGCTATCAATCTACATCAACCGAATGTTAGATGAAATTGAGATTATGACGCGAAAGATTTTCAGCACACAGACCTCTCTTTATGAAATGGAGCTGTTAAAGAAACAAGCAGAATTAACGGCGCTTCAAAGTCAGATTAATCCCCATTTTCTCTACAATACACTTGATTGTATTAAGGGTATTGCCCACAGCTACAATAGTGATGAGATAGTGAGCATAGTCGGTTCGCTGTCCCGTATGCTAAGGTATAGTATAAAATCGGAAGAGCGGGTTTCAATACGCTCCGAAATTGATTGTATAATGGATTACTTAAATATAATCGACATCCGTTTTATGAAGCGTTTTTCATTTGAGCTTGATATTGATAAAGAGATAATTGATCTTACGATGATAAAGTTTATTCTACAGCCGATAGTAGAGAATGCCATTTATCACGGACTGGAGGCAAAACCCGGAAAAGGCAGTCTTACTATCAAAGGCGGGCTGAGAGAAAGTGGAAATATCTTCTTTGAAATTGCAGACAACGGTAAGGGTATGACACAAAATGAGCTGGAGGCATTAAACGGGCGGTTAAGAGAAACAAAGGTGGGGCAGTTCCTGACGGAGAACAATGGACGCAGCATCGGGATACTAAATATTAACTATCGAATTAAAAATGTATACGGTAACGAATACGGTCTGTCGGTCGATTCTATTGAAAACAATGGTACAAAAGTGTTTATAGAGTTACCTATTAATAATAGGGACAGTATATAACCGGTATAAAAAAAGAAAGAGTGAGATATTGCTCTTTCTTTTTAAATATCCGAAATAATCTATATGCAAACCGAAAAAAATCTATATGCTAAACCCAATAAATATGTTAATATTGTATACACAAACCACATGAGAGGAAACGATTTTTATTGATTAAGAATATGTCAAGTCTAAATAAAAAGAATACAGGATTTACATATACAGTAAAAGAGATATTACAGAAAATTAAAGACAGCCGGTACAGCTATATGTTTATACTACCCGGTATGGTATTCCTCTTTGTTTTTTGTTATGGGCCTATGTATGGAGTGATTCTCGCTTTTAAAGAGTACTATGTAAATAAGGGAATATGGAACAGCCCATGGGTAGGGTTGAGTAATTTTCGGGAGCTGCTTATCGAACCAGCTTTTTGGAATGCTTTTTTCAACACCATAAAAATAAGCTCCGTAAATATTGTCCTAGGATTTTTCTCCCCTTTAATACTTGCGATGCTTTTTAACGAGCTCAAGATAAACCCATTTAAAAAGACACTTCAAACTATTTATACATTCCCAAACTTTCTTTCCTGGATAGTGGTCAGCGGTATACTTGTGAATCTTCTGTCGTCTAACGGATTAATCAATCAAATTATCATGCTTTTGGGTTTTGAAGCAAAGACCTTTCTCGCAGACGAATACCTCATTCGTCCTATCATTTACATAAGCAACGTTTGGAAGAATGTAGGCTGGTCGAGTATTATATATCTGGCAGCTATAGCCGGAATAAGCCCCGAATACTACGAGGCGGGTATTATCGACGGAGCTAATAGGTTTCAACGAATGATTTACATAACATGGCCCAGCATTAAATCTACTGCGATGATTTTATTAATCCTTGCTGTGGGAGGCGTGATGAATGCAGGTTTTGACCAGATATTTAACCTCTCAAACCCGGTAGTACAAAAGGCGACAGAGATAATTGATACTTATGTTTACAGAATAACCTTTAACTCGGGTATGGTGGATTACGGTTTTAGTACAGCAGTCGGGCTTTTTAAGTCAGTTATCAATTTTGCTCTCGTACTAGCGGCAAACAAGGTTGTAGAGTGGCTGGGTGAGGGGGGATTGTTCTAATGGCTGTAAAGCATAAAAAAAGAGTTGAATCGTTTGTATTATTTAATAATGTATTTCTTTTTATTCTGGGTATTATAATTGTTTTTCCTCTTTACTACACGGTGGTTGTGTCATTGACACCGGAGACGGAGTATTTTAAGAACCCTCTTCTCTTATTTCCGCGTGTAATTGATTTTTATTCCTATCAGGCAATCTTTGAATACAGCGGACTGCTTAAAAGCTTTGGCAACTCATTGTTTATAATTGTGACAGGTGTGGCGTACAACCTATTTCTTACTGTCACTATGGCATACGGATTTTCAAAAAAGAAATTCTTCGGTAAACGGCTGTTTCTTAATCTTACTTTGTTTACCATGTACTTCTCCGGGGGACTAGTACCATTTTACATACTTATAAAAAACCTCAAGCTCATAGATTCATTGGCGGCGGTAATTCTTCCGTTTGGTATAAATGTGTTTTATATGATAGTAATGAAGTCATTTTTCCAGGAGATTCCCGCCGAAATCTCCGAAGCCGCACGAATAGACGGTGCGGGAGAGATAAGAACATTCATAAATATTATCCTGCCGCTCTCAACTCCTGTACTGGCAACATTCTTTCTTTTCTATGCTGTAGACCGTTGGAACGAATGGTTTAATGCCATGATATTTTTAAATGATAGGACGCTTTATCCAGTTCAGCTCATGTTAAGGGAGATACTAAATCAAGCACAGGGTTCAACAGGCACTGGGCTTGCACTCTATATTCCTCTGGGAGGACAAAAAGCCTACAGTGAGGGCGTTAAGGCCGCTTCGGTTATGGTGGTTATGACTCCGGTAATGCTTATCTATCCATTTGTTCAAAGATATTTCATTAAGGGTATTATGGTTGGGGCAGTTAAAGGTTAATACAATTTCGTAAAACGAAATTTGTAAAATTATTAATTAGGAGGAACATATGAAAACAAAACGTTCGAGCAGGTATATTGCGGTAGTTTGTGCTTTACTTATCTGTCTTACCGTCATAGCGGGGTGTTCAAAAGCATCGGGTGCATCTTCCGCAGCACAAAGCAGCAAAGCCCTTGCAACAAGCAGTGAAGCTAGGTCAGAGGCGGAGACAGACCCATACGCAGAGCACCTAAAGGTATCCGTGCTTGCTATAGACCAGGTTGACTTTGAATGGCCGATAGCCAAAGAAGCTATGGAGCTATTCAACATAGAGTTTGATCAGGTAAATGTCGCTTTTGATGTATGGTCGGAAAAGACCCGCACAATGGTCGCAACCGACAGCCTGCCTGAATTTGTAGCATGGTTTTCCTTTGATTACGGCGAATACCTTAATTGGAGCAGACAGGATGTGTTTAAGGCAATCCCCGATCTGTCCGCTTATCCTAACATTGAAAATGACATGAGGAATGTTCCGGCACTAATTGAAAAGATGAAGCAGGACGGAGACGGTAGTTTCTACGCTATTCCCAAAACCATTAACAGTAACCCCTATAGTAACTATCATTTTTCCAACTTCTTCTATCGCAAGGATTTGGCTAAAAAGCTGGGTTACAGCTTTGACACCGTTCAGGAGATAAGCTTGGATGAATTTAAGGAGTATCTGGCAAAGGCTCTGGCAGAGGATCCTACCGGTATCGGCAAAGCAAACTTTGCTCCGCTTGATTCCGAATCTGGATATAATGACATTCAAGCGCTTGCTATGTTATGGAACCCCTACATGAATGCATATGTTAAGCAGGATGGTAAGTATGTGTTCGGCTCTGCTCTCCCGGAAACGGTTGAAGCTCTCAAAAACCTGCAACAGTGGTATAATGAGGGTCTTTTACCTAAGGATTTCTACACCTATAAGCTAAACGAGGGACGTTCGCGCTATGTTTCGGGGAGAAGTGCGGTGCTTTACTCCTACTTTAATCCGCAGACCATGCAGACCATGACCAATGATTTCAAGAAGGATAACACCAATTTCACTGATGAGGACTGCGGTATTCTGCTTGTTAAGGGTTCAAACGGAAAGGTCAACTGTGCAGAAAAGTTCTCATATTGGTCGGCTCTGGCTTTCAATTCCAAGATAGAGGACAAGAAGCAGGAGCGTGTACTGGCGGTTCACGATTGGGCTATCTCGGAGGAGACTATAATTAAGCTTTCCTATGGTATCGAGGGTGAGGACTGGACAAATAATGGCGGAAAAGTAGAGCTTAAATGGCCAAAAAACGCGGACGGAACATATAACCTCACGATAGACAGCGGCAAAGCTTACATCAAGGATCAGTGGATATTCCAGAAATGGTTCCACCTGGAGGGCGATGATGTGTGGATAGACGGAAATCCGGCATACAGCCCTGTAATAATCGGAACCTTTAAAAAGGCACAAGAAACCAAAAACTCAATAGGTAATCTGATTGCCACCGATTATAACGTAAACTTCTTGGATGCTCCCAATAAGAATAAATACGGAACATTCCAGAATGAGGTTACAGATAAGATGACTATGCTCATTGTGTCCTCGAAGGATATCGAAAAGGATTGGAACGATTTCCTAAAGGAGATAGAGCCCAAGGTCAATTCAGTGCTCGAAGAGCTAAACAGCAAGATAGGGTAAACAGTTTTAATAAGCTTTAGAGGGCGGTTTCTCCGCCCTCTGGTTTCTATGAGGAGAATAATGTATGACCGGTAAAGAGAGACTTACCTTAGCAATAAACAGGGAAAAGGCGGACAGACTTCCGGCACAGGTACACGGCTTTATGAGCTACTATCTAAAGACTTATCTGAATGGAATGGATGAATATGAGGCGTACAAATACTTTGGAGCTGATCCCAATATCTATACAGGCCCTCATTTCATTTTTAATGATAATGACCTGCAAAAGTGGGAAGTAAAAAATATAACTCTAGAGCCTGATGCGGATGGAAACGAGAGAACGCTCACAAGGATAACGACCCCAGAGGGGGAGCTGACTACAAGCCGCACTGCTAACAAATTTACAACCTGGACAACAAAGGAGCTAATCGAAAACGAGCGGGATTTTGAGCTGTGGAACAAGTACGCCGCATTGCCTGTCAAGGTGGACTGGAGCCCTGTTAGGGAAGTCATGAATAGGGTAGGACAGTGCGGTGTCGTGCGTTCTGGATTGTTTGATTTCGGACAGGGTTCGCCGTGGCAGAGTTTATGTACCATGCGGGGTACGGAGGAATGTATATTTGAGGCGATGGACAATCCTGAATATCTTCATTTTCAACTGGAAGCGCTGCTAAAAAAGAAGCTTAGGGTTCTTGAAATAGGCGGGGATATCCCGGCTGATTTGGTTGAGACTGGCGGCGGTGCAGGCTCAAATACGGTAATCAGTCCGGTTATGTTTGAGGAATTTTGCCTGCCTTACGATAAGCGTCAGCATGAGGTTATACATGCTCTGGGGACAAAGGCGGTTTACCATCTGTGCGGCGGACTAATGAAGATGCTCCCGCTGGTCTGCCAAAACGGTGCAGACG
>CAYSTR010000061.1:0-10442 GCA_964433745.1 uncultured Oscillospiraceae bacterium
CCCTCAATAGGCTGACCTAAAAGACATCCGGCACAACGCCCCAGCCAACCGCCGTATATACGGTCAAACAAGCGTTCGTCGCTCTCGTTATACTTAATCTCGCGGATTTTTCCCAATTCTTCTGTTATTCTCTCATACGACTCCGGCTCGACATATTGAAAGCCGTCCTCGATGGGTGTCTCTCTCACCCTGTCGAGAAGCTCCTCGGACAGCCGCTCCTTTACCGAATCATCCTCATTTTTTAAAATGGCGGATATCTGCTCGTCCAGACTGCGAAAGTCTATGTCCTTACCCTCGTCCCTTGCCTGTCTCTGCTCGATGCACAAATATTCCTGCGCTTTTAACCATGGCTGTGTCCTTAACATATCGTCTCCTCCAATCGTTTTTCATAGTGTGCATACATACGCTCATATGCCTCACTGGCCGCTCCGTTCCCCCAGTCGTAAATCGTAAACTCACCGATACCCAGCCCCCCGTCTCCCACCTCGCCGTTATGACCATAGTTTTCCATATTAAAGCCATAATCAAGCTCGGATAAAAACGGCCACGCCTGTTCCCACTGCTCTTTTGCTTCGGGATTCTCCGGACAGTACATCATGGAAAACGAGATACGCAGAGCACCCAGTCCGCGCTTTGTGTATTCATCCATCGAGAGTGCGTCACCGTAACGCATAATAAGCTCTGAAAACAAGCTCTGTCTGGCATCGTTTAGTTCTGCATCCGCATTTAGCACCCCGAATCCGCAGATAACCGGCACACTTATCCCCTTTGGCTGATAGGATGACTGTGTCATGAGCATCTCATCCAACACCCGCTGACCGACTGCCAGATACTTTTGCTCTTTTTTTATGTCATAATAATCTATAAGTGCAAGTGCCGTGAAGTACATGGAGAAGTTACACTGCTTGTACATATTATTGCGCTCTATCTTCTGTCCAACCCTATCATTCCAGTAGTGAGAGCACGACCAGTAGGTCTCGAAATCCTCCCAGCGACCTGTCGGTACGATCTCCCTCACCACTGCGTCTATACCGCGTTTCGCCGCTTCACGATATGTGTCATTTCCTGTCAGCTTATAGAGATAGATGAGAAACGCCGCACTCAAGGAGGTTTCGGGGGAATCGTCGAGTACCCCGATACTCAACCCCTTATTGTCAATAAAGCCGGGGAAAAAGCCCGATTGGAGCTGTAGACTAACTAGCTTATCCGCATATCTGATCGCATAATCTAGAAGCCGTACATCCTTTTCAAGCTCATCATACCACATGAGCATGTAATAGCATGTAAAGCTCATGTCCAGCAGATGAAAGGGAGCAGTCTTAACAGGAAGATTTTGCGGATTTCTGTCCGAGTTGCCGACATAGAGAGTATCCCACCCAAGAGAACGCATGTATTTCTTACCGTCAGCTTCTAATGTCTCCATTTCAGTAGCCGCAACCGAATGAAACAAACCGTCTCTCTGCTCGAATGCCAGTGCCAGCTCCTTTGTCATGAGAGCGTAATTTAAAAGCTCCTTGTCACCTCGGCGTTTAGCATGGCGGTATAGTCCTGACGCTGAACGCAGAGAGCAAAACCACGCTTGATTCCACACCGAGCGCAGCTCACGTTCTCTTTTTATTCCGCTGTAACCGGGGCTTTGCGTAGTCGTGACAATAAATACTGGCGCACCGACACGCTTTCCGTTTAGATTAAACTCCTGCCACACCACATCTTTCCAGCTTTTAAAAGCCCATCTGTAGGTGTGCTTTACATATGGTAAAAGATCGGTCTTGTGACCTAAAAGGCGAGAAGCATCCGCTTTTCCGTATCTACTCCAGAAAAATTCCAGTACGGGGCGGAAAGGATTAGTTAATTCCTCGTTATATTCGAGAACCGTTATTCCGATTGTGTATTTCCCTGGGGCAAATTCGGTGACTTTCTTCTTGTACAGCACATGACCATAAACCAAAGACTGCGACAGACCCACATAAAGCCGGTTGTTCACAGCATCCATATCAAGATAAAGCGGGATATCGCTCTCGCTATTGGGGTGCGGCAGTATAATGAGTGTACGCCCATCCCCGGAAGCTATGAGTGCAGGGGTTCTGAATATATGCTGTGCGGCAATAAATCCATCCTCGGGGGTCAGGTGCGGTGACCAGTGAAATGTAGGGGTAAAGGATGGAGATATACTGATACCGGCATCCCCTGTTACCGTATTTGTCATATTAAACGTAACAGTAATATCATGTACATTTCCGCTTTTATTTGTCTGCACCTCACATGTACAGCCGTCGGGAGAGTATGAATTTAGTTCACTGATGTTAAAGACCCCATGTTCTAGCTTCAAGTTATATCCCTGCCTCAACCTAAATTATAGAGCTTCTTCGCATTCTCTCCGAATATGAGCTTTCTCTGACGCTTATCCGCACCCATGAGGCGCATATATGCCGTGGCTCGTGCAATACTTTCGTCCTGCGCCAGACAGTTGTCAGACCCCCAGATAATCTTATCGAGATCAATCGGGATGAAGCTGTTCCCGCCCAGTGCCGAATGGACGACAGGAGTAGAGTCCACCCACGGGCCCGAACCAGATATATCAAGATAAATGTTCGGGTTGTTGTTGGCCACCGCCCACGCTTCAATCATGTATGGATAGCCGTTGTGTGCTATTATAAATGTAAGCTCCGGAAAGGATTTTGCCACATAATCCAGTGACACCGGTCTGCCCAGAGATGAGTTGAGCTGATACTGTGATGCTTTCTTCTCCCCGATAAATTCTCCGCCTGTCTGCCCCATATGAATAAGAACAGGCAGCTTGTACCTTGCACATTCCTCATAAAAAGGCCAGATTCGCTCGTCATCCACTGTAAATCCCTCGGGAGGTGAAAACTTAACAAGACGGAAATACCCCGTATCGGCAAAATATCTTAATTCGTCCACCGCCGTCTTATCTGTGGGGACAACGCGTATTGCTCCCACCAGACGGTCAGGAAAGCGCTTGACAGCGCCTAGTACAGCCTTATTGTCCACTTCCTTAAAGGTAAGCCCCACATACTCCCATGAGGAATCACCTAGAGTGGGAAGCAGTACAGACCATGCGATACCGCACCTGTCCATCTCGTCTATCAGGTTTTCGGTAAAGCGCTCGCTGTCGAAGTAGTGTATATGCGCATCGATTGTCATAGCACTACCTCCCGTCCGAACAAAACAGCCGGTCAGCGGCAGATAAGAAATCCTTGCCGTTTCCACCCATACGCTCGACCGCATGTGATGCCAATACAGATGATGTTAGTATGTCCTTTGCTGTGCCGCTTCCGAATATAACACGCTTAAAATCAAGAGGAACAAATCCCGCTCCGCCCAATGCTACATAGGACGATACAGGTGCATTAAAGGAAGCGCCCTCGCCGCCTATGTGAAGATAGATGTTTTTACTGTTGTGGTGTACACTAAATGTCTCCATCATGAGAGGATACCCCATGTTGAGCACCACAAAATTTATACTCGGGAACAAACGGCAGATTGGATCAAGCTTCATCGGCACACCGTACGACGAGTTGGGTGCTCTGCGGTTGCCCGGCGCTGTGTCATAACTAAACTCACACAAACCCATCTGTAATATGACAATAAAGCCCAGCTTCTCTGCCTTTTCATAAAACGGATAGAGAGAGCGGTCATCCGGATAGTAGCCGTCCGCCGGTATTAGTTTAATCGCCTTAAACCCTTTGTCCGCAAACCTATCAAGCTGTGACAGTGCATCATCATTAAGAGGGTTTATATATGCTCCCGGAATTAACCTGTCGGGATATTCCCTTGCCGCCGACAGTACACGGTCATTGCCACTGTCCGGCATACGTATTCCCTTTACAATCATTCCGTCGGGGTAACCGCAGATAAGTGCTTTATCAAAACCCGCACGCAGAAGCTCTTTTACCATCGCTTCCGCATTAGAGTTAAAAAGCGGATCAATATTAATCATCATTTTAAATATCTCCTTCTTATTGAAAGATACGATGAACTATGGTATACTAGCAAATAGATACACAAATGAAAGAGGGCTTATGCTTTGAGCACAAAGGCTGATAAACATAAGAATAACCATGTCTGGGAGCTGACCGAATCAAACAGTCAGGCAAAGGACGGCTTCTCTATAGCTGTCTACACGCACAATGACCTAATTAATAAACGTCACTCACACAACTTTTTTCAGATATATTTTATAAACAAAGGCAGTATGCTGCACATTATTAATAATCAAGAGGTTATCCTACAGCAAGGAGATATCTTTCTTGTTGCGCCAAACATGTTTCACAAGGTCAGTAATGCATCAAACGGCGAGCTCCAGTTTACTGCTATTAACTATGAAAAGGATTTTCTCTATGAAGCCCAGATGTCAAAGGGGTTTCTGCCTGCTTTCATTAACTCTATTGCAATCAGCGACAAAGTGCAGGCGCTCCCGCGTGTGCTCTTAGAAAATAAATCCCTTTTCTTCACTCTTAGCACAATAGAGGAGATGATGAGCGAGTTTGAGCAGCAGGAGCCGGGATATATCGCCTATATCAGAGGACTTCTCACCCGCCTAATTGTGGTAATGGCACGAAACTACACCAAAACCACCGAGCACAGCCACAATCTGCAAAGCTATCAAGAGAAACGAAACACCATTTCACGCGCCGTCAACTATATTAATGAAAACTTTACAAAAGACCTAAAGCTCGATACTGTTGCAAAGAGGTTTACCCTGTCGCGTACGAACTTCTGCAAGTATTTCAAGCTGCACACAGGGCTGACGTTTAACATCTATCTCAATAATATGCGCATAAACTATGCCAAGGATCTCCTAAAGCACTCCAACCTCGACATATCCGAAATCGCCCAGATTTCGGGGTTTTACGATATCTCATCTTTTAGCCGCAAATTTAAGCTGCTAACTGGAAATCCTCCGTCTCTCTACAGGAAAAACCATACCGAGGTCACACCCTCTTAGTATATCCTCGGGAACTCTCCCTCCGGGTTTTCGCATATCTCATGAAGTCTTGTCATAAATCTGCACATGGTCTCGAAATCAACCAGCGGCTGTACTCCGTGGTCACCGTTGGGGAAATACCGTCCTTTTTTCATGAGCCTTGCCGCTTTTTCTATCTCACCCTCTATAAGATGAGCATTTCCCTTGTTGAGCGCTTCTTTTTCCAGACCGCCCATTATAATAAGCTCCGGATAGCTTTCTCTCACTTGGAACAGGTCATTATCCGACTTTACTTCCCATGGAAACAGCGCATTTACTCCGCACTCTTTCATAAGCGGGAGCAGAGGTTCTGCGAAACCGTCCGTATCCACCGCGATACAGGTCACTCCGCTTTCTTTTGCGGCCTCACACACATCAATGTACGACGGCATCATATACTCTCTAAACATGTCAGGGCTTATAAACATACCGTGATTATAGCATATATCCTCACTTATTACAATAGCCTCCGGCTTCAACTTTCGCATGAGCGGAATGTAGTAGTTTTGGTTCTCCCACCTTAGCCAGTTAAATATGTCCGCCGCTAGCTCCGGTTCATCATAGAAGATGGTACAGGCAAGCTCAGGACCTACAATGTCCCGCAGAGTGCCGAATGTGGAGTTTAATGACATACGGACAGGCTTACCGGTATTTCTGTACCTTTCACATAGAGCATCCAGCTGTTCGTCTGTGAAAGGGCGACCGGGTGTTCTTCTAGCTTTATAAAACTCCCAGCTTTGAAAGTCGCGGACGTGAAAGCTTAAAAAGTCCGGCATACTGTACTTTATGTCGTTGTCTATTATCTGCCTTGTGACCGCACCAGTCTCACAGGTAATGTACTCAAAGCCATCCTTTATCTCTTTCCTGTATGTGAAAGAGCCGCCCGGCTCGCCGGGAAACTCACCTACATCAATAGTACTCGTCACGCCCCAGTAGCTGCGCCATCCATCCAGACGGCGCGGCTGACCGTCCAGCTCCCACACACCGCCGATATCGGGCATACCGCTCTCTAATAGTCTATCATAGGTAAAACGCATAACACCGCCGCTCACACCCGGAGCTTCGTTGAAACCGAAGATAGGAACATAGTCTGGTTTTTCTCCGCGGCAGACAGCTAAGAATCTTTGCAGCTCGTTCATATTGTGATTTCCTCTCTTGATACCATTGTTATCCCTTTAGCGATCCAATCATAACGCCCTTTTCAAAGTACTTTTGGATGAAAGGATACACAAGAATAATAGGCAGAGATGCCACTACAACAATGGCATACTTAACCTGCATAAGAGACAATAATGCTTGTACACCCATATTGATGTAGCTCATCATTGCTTCTGCGGAGGTAGCATCCACAAGCACACGCTTTAAGTATACCTGAATAGGATGCATTTTAGAATCCGTTAAGAAGAGAACCGCCGCAAACCAACCGTTCCAGTTGGAGATACCATAAAACAGCGCCAATACCGCCAGTATCTGCTTAGACAATGGCAAGGTAATACGTACTAGCGTTGTAAATTCGTTTGCACCATCTATGCGGGACGACTCATACAATTCCTCTGGAATAGATTGGAAAAATGTTCGGCAAACAATCATATTCCATATCTCAATTAAGTACGGTATGACGAGTGCCCAGCGTGTATCATAAAGCCCTGTAGCCTTTACTATTTGGAAAAACGGTATCAAGCCGCCCCAGAAAAACATAGGAACAAGAAACATCGCACTCAAAGCTTTACGTGCGAAAAAGTGCGGTCTCGAAAGCGGGTATGCCGCCGCTACTGTAAACACAAGCATAAAGAATGTGCCTACTATGGTATACCAGAATGAATTGTAAAAGCTTATCCAAATGTCGTTATTCATGAAAACGCGCTCATACGCCGCTATGGAGAAGCCTTTGGGTAGGAAGGTGACCTGCCCTTGTGCTGCCGCCAACGGGTCTGAAATCGACATTGATATAACATAGATAAACGGATATATAGTAACAAATGTAAGAATGGTTATTAGAACATAGATACAGATAAGATAAATCTGGTCGCCTTTAGATTCCTTTAGCCTCATTAATTTCGCCTCCTCTGCTTCTTATTTTACCAGAGCGAGATGCCGCTGGCCATCTTTGCGAGCTTGTTAAATACTATTATAAAGAAGAAGTTAATAACCGAGTTGAAAAGACCTATAGCAGTACCCAGCCCAAAGTTTGCACCCGCTAGACCTACACGGTATACATACGTAGATATAACATCACCCACTACATATGTGCTGGGTGAATAGAGAAGAAGCACCTTTTCAAAGCCCACATTTAAAAGATTGCCCATCGAAAGAATGAGCATTATTATTATAGTAGGAGCAATACATGGCAGGGTTATCATACTCACTTGCTGAAGCTTTGTTGCACCGTCTATCTTTGCCGCTTCATATAGCTGTTGGTCGATTCCGTTTATCGCGGCGATATAGATAATAGCATTGTATCCGTAGGTCTGCCAGACACCCGAGGCAATATAGATTGTTCTAAACCATTTGGGATCGTGTATGAAGTCAATGGGCTTGAATCCCATCCCCGACATAAGGATGTTTACCACTCCGTCTTGGGGATGCAGAAAGTTTACAACAATACCCATTGCGATAATCAGTGAAATAAAGTATGGAATATATGTCAGCGTCTGTACCGTTCTCTGGTACCAACGCACCTTAATTTCATTTAATGCTATTGCAAATATAATAGGTATGGGGAAAGACCACAAAATTCCGTATAGACTAATCAGAAATGTATTACTTAATAAGCGTGTGAAATATATGGACGAGAAAAATTCTTTAAAATTATCAAACCCCACCCATTGATTGGCGAAGATTGAAAAGAAGTCACCTCTGCGCGGAACCTTTTGAAAAGCCATTAGTATGCCTACCATAGGAAGATACTTATAAACAACAATGTATAAAACCGGTAATGCAATAATTAAGAGCAGTACCCAGTCACGTTTTACTAGCTTTAAGAATCCTTGTTTCGTCCTGACAGCGCGATTACTCATTAGCTTAACCTCCCTTTACGTATAATGCAATCTAAGAGAAGGCGCCAGAAAGTCTGACGCCTTCCCCATGCACGTAAAACTATTGATTGCTGATCTGACGATCATAACGGGACTGGAAGATCTCAATATATTTGTCCATACCAATGGAGTTTAGGTCTTTTAAGAATGCATCATAGTCATCCATGGACTTAGTGCCTGTTACGAAGCCCAGAACATTCTCCTGCAAGAATGCATCAATGTCCGGCATGTGCTTCATATAGATTTCTTCTTCAGCGGCTGTCCACTTAATGGGTACAACTGTCGGATCACGATAGAACTGATTCTGATGTGTTACAACGTCATCCAGCCACTGAGGAAGCCATGAGTTTCTCCAGGAATCCATAAGCTGCTGGAACGCTCTAGGAGGCTGATTGCCGCCGATTGCTGTAACGGCAGAACCCCAGTCTCCGCTTTCGGGTTGAATCTTCTCTATTGTACCGTCAGCATTCTTTTTGTAGGTCAGACCCTCAACGCCAAACGACTGCATTTCAAGAGAAATAGGGTTCGCAAACAGGAAGTCAATCCACTTCATAGCAACAGGGCGCAGCTCCTCGGGGCAATCAACTGTGATGCCCATTCCGTCGCCGTTTAATCCTACACGTTTTGTAAAGAAGCGGTCACCGTTCTTGTCGGCGATGGGATCAAGCGGTATATATATAGGGGTCTGCTCTCTTTGATTCTCGGCTATATCAGCTGCATCGGGGGAAGCTGCACCAAACAAATATGCATAGGTAGACCAGTAACCTACCGCACCGCACTGTCCGTTGGTGACATACTCAATGATCTTATCATAGGTTATGGTGGTCAGATCCTTGTTTATAAGATCCTCTGCATAGAGCTTTCTAACAAACTCTATAAATTCACGGTATTCAGGCTGGTCATATATGGAAACAACTTTACCGTCCTTAGCTGTTACATAGCAGTTCCATGTAATACCCATGCCAAAAGCACTGGCAAGGACATTCAGATAGTTATAGTCAGATGATACTCTGTAGGGTAAAACAAGTGGTACTTCATCTGCCTTACCGTTGCCGTTTATATCCTTGTCCTTAAATGCCTTGAGCATATTGTAGAACTCATCAAGTGTTGTGGGTGCTTTATCTATCCCTGCCCGCTCTAATGCGAACTTGTTTACCATTATACCTGTGGTAAAGTTATCGATTATAGTATCCTCGATAGCGTAGATGTTACCGTCTGGGCTTGTCATCATCTGCTTGTAGGAGGGGTTCTCGTCAAAGAACTTGTTTGTCCAGTAAGCATATTTTTCGATAAGCTCGGTCTGGGGAATGATGATGTTGTCAGCAGCAAATGTTTCATAGTTACCCAGATTGTTAAGGTTCAGTACATCCGGAAGCTTTGAACCGGAGGCTAGACGTGTGGTCATGATATCCTTGTAGGTATCCCAGGGCACAGTCTCCCACTCGATATGAACATTAGTAAGCTCCTCTATCTTCTGATAGATAGGAAGATCATTGCTAGGAAGAGCCATGGAAGCGTTTGAACCCTGATGGGTAGCAAACTTCAAGGTTACCTTCTCGGGAGACAAGGGCAGCTCACCTGTGTATGCGCCCTCTTCTGCCAGCTTGTCTTCACCCTTGGATTCCCCGGCAGACGATGCTGTGGATGCTTTCGAGCTGGATGACGATGTACTCTGGTTACAGCCCGCAAATAGAGCCACTGTCATAATCACAGCCAGGATTAGGCTTAAGGTTCTTTTCATGTGTTTTCCTCCTAAATAATATTATTTAAATGCAGTTATCTATTATTAAGATACCACACTTAAAGCGAAATATAATGCTTTTCTAGATTAATCCCAGACCTACCTTATGCATAAGAAAGAAATTATCAAAGCTTATATATGTGGCAGGGCTGTTTCCAGTACCCAGCGCATACCCTCCGCCCTTTCTGCAATGCTCCAGTACCGCTTTGCAATAGGTAATAAACTCGTCACCTTCATATGTCGAAAGCTTGTGCATATCAAGCCCGCCCAGGACACATATCCTGTCGCCGTATTTGTCCTTGAAATCTGTAACCGATATAACATTATCCTGAAATGAGTGACGAGCATTTACGCCTACATCCTCAATCAAATCCTCCATGATAAGCTCATTGTCACCGCAGGAATGAAGTCCAAACGGCATACCGTGGGTGTGAGAAAGCTCTGCTACACGCTTCATCCACGGAAACACATGCTCGCGGTAGACATGGGGTGATACAATCGTACCCTTGCCCGCCGCCAGATCGTCCCCCATAATAACAGCAAACGCCCGGCTTAGGTCGGCATGGTCAAACATCTCTTTAATCGAACCGTAGATAAGCTCACCCACCCGCTCGAATATGTCCCTTAAAAGCTCCGGTTCATCATACATCATAAAGGACAACGGAACCATCCCCACTAG
>CAYSTR010000062.1:0-10437 GCA_964433745.1 uncultured Oscillospiraceae bacterium
TATTTTAGGTGATGTATCTTCCGGTTCGGAGGATTGCTCGCTTGATATATTCTCGGATGAGACAGCCGAGGATGAGGGAGCAAGGGATGATTCCGAAACGGGTACATGCTCGTTTTCTTCCGTGCTGTCGGGCGGCCAGTGGTTTGTCTCTAAGCTTTGCTTTGCTTCTTCTATCTTACCTAATGTAAATACCGCCATGGCGGATATTGTACCTAGAATTGCTAAACCTAAGAGAACGGATACTACGCTTCGTCCCCTGTGTCTTTTTTTTCTACTGAATGCGTTGTTCCTATCCACAAATATCTCCCTTCGATTATACTATTATTTGTCTATAGAAATGTGATATTTTTGATTCTATATGCTTAAGGTACTTGACAATCGCATGCTGCTATGCTATAATAACATCCGGCTTATAATATGCTAATGTGGCTCAGTCGGTAGAGCGGCACACTCGTAATGTGCAGGTCGGGGGTTCGATTCCCCCCATTAGCTCCAAATCTGCTCTCGGGTAAAACCGGGAGCTTTTGTTTTTCTATCTGTTTTATATGCATGTAAATACTAACAGATATTATACCATATTTTTGGCGAATTACAAATGGTTTTAAAGAAATATTTTAAGTTTGTTCAGATAGTTTAATAATTTCGTAAAATGTACCTGTTATAATATTAAATATAACAATTTCATTGCCCGTAGGCGATGGGCAGATGGGAGCGCAATGAGCATATTAAGACTAAAGAATCTAAAGTCTGCGCCAAAGACACTGGTGTGTGTGACCGATCAGTTTTCGTGTGAACGTCTTATCAAGTGGGGGAGAAAGATAGCTAATCTGTCATCGGGGGAGCTTTTTATTGTCAATGTGGACAATAAGGGTTCTATTAATGTAAACCATGAGGCTATCGAATACCTGTTTGAGATTTCAAAACAGAACGACGCATATATGAGTATCATCTATTCGGATAATCCCCTTAAAGCGATATCTCGATTTGTCAAGCAGCACAAAATAAAAAACATAATAACAGGTATGCCTGTCGGCTCTAACAGTGTTCTGGAGGGTTTATGGAAAAGATTTTCCCAGCTGGACTTTTATATGGTGACACCGGAAGAGGAGTGCATTAAAAAGATATTCGGGTAATAAAAAAGAAGTAATAGAGACTAATTATTTGTGTTTTTTACATTGCTTTTTTAAGATTGCTGTGATATTATAAAATAGACAATAAGTTTCCGGCTGTTGTTAATATAGCCGGAATGTTTTTTAGGTTGGGATGTGTAACGGTGGAGGACAATAACTACAGAGAAAGCTTAGGGAATGTTACAAATGCTGATTTGAATGCCATGAAGATTATGGCATCCTATCATTATGCCTATGTTTTACTGTCTGATGAACCAGCGGTACTGGATTGTAACAGTAAGGCTGTGGAGTTTTACGGTGTTTCGGATGAGTTAGAGCTTATCGAACGCTTTTTCCTTGTGTATTCCGAAGAGTTTTTGGGTTCTGCCGATAATGACGTATTTCTGAAGTTTCTCAATAAATGTATATCCGACGCCAGAGCGGCTGTTAACAGTCGCATAGAATTTGACGTACTCATGACAGCTAGCGGAAAGCGGGGTATGATTCATACCATTGCGCAGTACTGGTCATCCGGGGGCAAGAGGGGGATTGCTCTTTTTCAAGCGGATCTGGGTGAGAGATACAGGTTGGAGCAGTCTATAGTTATAAGGGATCGTCTGCGTGATACGATTAATAATATCGCTTCCTTATTAATTTCTTCTCATTTTGGCAGCTTTCAAGACAGGATAGAGCGTGCTTTAAATATGGCGGGAGAAGCGTTAGGTGCCGACCGCGTGGCAATATTTTGCAACTATAAGGACGATCAGGATTATATCTGCTTTAGGAAGGTATATCAATGGCTTTCTGTTAATGCACCGGTCTGTAATAATGAGCAGTGTGTTACCGGTATTAGGTATGCGGATGCTCTGCCTGGATGGCTTACGGTTATGCAGCGAGGAGAGAGTATTAATTATCATGTGAAAAATGCCGACCCGGCGGACAGGGTATTTCTCATGATGTGCAGAACGTATTCGGTGCTAGTGTTTCCTGTACTCATAAACGGAGAGCTATGGGGATATGTCCGATTTGATGATTGTCAGGTTGAGAGAGATTACTCTAAGGTAGAGATAGAGATTATAAAAACCTGTGCAAACATCTTTGCTTTTGCGGTTGTGGAACATGAATCTAATAAAGAGCTGGAGCTGCGGGACAAGCTTTTAGCGGCAGGCAACAGTATAGCCGGAAATCTGCTTTCTTCAAATGAGGACTTTAATAATCGGATACATAATGGACTTCTTATACTGGGAAAAGCGCTTGATGTTCACAGGGTATCTATATGGAAGGACCAAAGGACTAACCTTGAGATATTATACGAGTGGACAGACGGAGTAAAAGAGCTAAAGGGCTCATTATTATCGCAAGAAACACTGGAGTCAGATACATATAAAAAGTGGGCAGAGGCCGTATCACGCAGTGAACCTATAAGCTTTCTGCGTTCTGCGACACATGGAAAGGACTATGAATACTCATTGTATACAGAAGCGTATACCTTACTGTCTGTACCCATTTACATAGGGGGGCAGCTGTGGGGTATGCTCTCTATGTATGACTGCAAACGTGAACGCAGCTTTTCAGAGCATGAAATAAAGACAATAAAGGGTTATGCTCACATGTTCGGGTCGTGTATAATAGACAATGAGGGTAAAAAGGAGATAGAGCTGCGGGATAATCTCTTGATTGCCGCCAACAAGGTAGCGGATCTTCTTGTTTCACCGCAGTACGGAGACTTTGATGAGCGCATAGGCAAGGTGTTAGAGCTTTTATGCCAGGTCTTGGGGGTAGACAGGGTAACCGTACAAAAAAGTGAGATTAACGGTGAAGACATTACCACCGCGGTCATCTATGAATACACCGACGGAATACCCTCTATAATGGGAAGTGTTTTTACATTTGATGAGATAGAGCCGGAGCATTTCAAAGCATGGAAAGAAAAGATTTTAGGTGGCAGATGCGCACAGTACACAAGAGCCATGGTACATGGTAAAAGCCTTTTATATGCAGAAAAGATGCAGGTGTATACTCTTTTGTCGGCACCTATTCATGTAGGTGAGAGCTTTTTTGGTACGCTTCGTATTGACTGCTGTAAAAATGAACGGTTGTTTTCCGAGCATGAGGAGAACATTCTGGTCAACTGCGCACATATGCTGGGTTCTGCTATTGTGGGAAATGAGGCGCAGAAGAAGCTCCGGGACTATAACAGGGAGCTAATCCTAGCAAAAGAGGCGGCAGAGTCCGCTTCCCGGTCAAAGAGTGCGTTTCTCGCCAACATGTCCCACGAGATACGTACCCCCATGAACGCTATATCCGGTATGGTAGAGCTTATACTGCGTGAGAATATAAGCGAACAAGCGGCGGCACACGCAGGAGGGATTAAGAGTGCATCGGCATCACTGCTCTCGATTATAAATGATATCCTTGATTTTTCCAAGATAGAATCGGGGAGGATGGATATTGCCATGTCCTCCTACTCACTGCCGTCGGTTATAAATGATCTTGTGAACATCACATGCGTAAGACTGGATGAAAAGCCGGTTGAACTGGTGCTTGAGGTAGACGCGGATATGCCGCATACACTTGTCGGAGATGAGGTGCGGATAAGGCAGATACTTGTAAATCTTCTGAGCAATGCCGCTAAGTTTACACTGAATGGCTTTGTTAAGCTGAAGCTATGGTGTGAGCCTGTCGGGGACGGGGGAGTGTATTTATGCTCATGTGTTTCAGACAGCGGGATTGGCATTAAGAAAGAGAGCATGGAGGAGCTGTTTACCAGCTTTACACGTCTGGACACTACTCGCAACAGAAATGTTGAGGGAACGGGTCTTGGCTTATCTATTACGAAAAGATTGGTTTCTCTCATGGACGGAGACATAAATGTAGAGAGTGAGTATGGGGTGGGTTCGTCCTTTACAGTGAGGATGAAGCAGTGTTTTGCGGACAATAAAGCCCCCATAGTTTCGGCAGAAGATAATTATTACTACTGCGCTGTGCTTGATCATTCGCCTTACCAAGAGGAAGCTCTGCGGTACTCATTTAGTAATCTTAATATGCGTTTTGATTATATAACTAATGAGAGAGACTTTATATTGGCAGTAAAGACAAATCTTTATACGCATGTGTTTATTGACTATTTCGCATATCAATTAATAAAAGAGACCCTAAAGGAGATAAAACCATCCCTAAAGGTCGTAATAATGATGGAACGCGGTGAGCATGTTCAGCTTAGTAAGAATGAGAGTGCGGTGTATAAACCTCTTTATACTCTTAGTATAGCGGAAACATTGGGACTTGCGGTAAATACCGGTCCTTATATAAACGGAAAAGCAAAACCGCAGGACAGCTTTTCTGCACCTAATGCTAAAATCTTAATAGTGGATGATAACATCGTAAATCTACAGGTTGCAAAAGGATTAATGCGTCCGTACAGTGAAGGAATCACAACTGCAGAAAGCGGGACGGAGTGCTTGGAGCTTCTTTCCACACATCACTATGACATAATCTTTATGGATCATATGATGCCAGTCATGGACGGAGTGGAGACGACAAGACTTATTCGTTCGATGGATGGGGAGTATTATAAAAATGTACCGATAATAGCATTGACTGCCAATGCGGTCAGCGGTATGCGGGAGATGTTCTTAGAGGAGGGATTTACCGCATTTCTTGCAAAACCCATTGAACTGTCGAAGTTAGACGAGGTGCTTCACACCTATCTACCTGAGAACCTAATAGTCTATGAAACCATACCGGATGCAGATATAATACCGGCGGATGAGATAGAAATACCGGGTATTGACGCTGCTTCCGCCATTAAGAATATGGGCGGCAAGGATGCGTTTATTTCACTTATAAATATTATGTACACAGATGGGATGAGAAAGTTTCCTCAAATTCAAAAATATTATAATACCGGGGACATGAAAGCATATCTTATAGAGGTACATGCGCTTAAATCAGTGGCAGCAGGGGTAGGAGCGGACAGACTGTCAAAGAAAGCGGCGCTTTTGGAGCAGGCAATAAGAGAGAATGATTGTGAAACAGTAAATAAACAGTCGGGTGAGCTTTTTAGTCTGTATGAATCTCTTTTAACTGCGATTAAACCGTATGTACAAGAGGAATCGCCTGTACCGGGTGTTTTAATAAAGCTTACACAAGAAGAGATAAATGTGAGGCTAAAGCACTTAAATGAGCTTGTTGATGCGTTTAATGATAAAAAGGCCACTGCTGTTACCACCGAGCTTTTAGGAGCTTTCATTGATGAAAATTTACGAAAAAACTTGAAAATAGTTAAGAATGCCCTTGCAATGTTCGATTATAATACAGTAGAGGATACTCTGCGGATTATAAATAACCAAACCCACTGTACTTCGGAGATATAGATATGAAAAAACATATATTATTAGTGGATGACAACGTTGCAAGCCTTAAATATGCTGAAAATATACTGGGTGAGCATTATAATGTAACGTGCTTGACCTCTGGCACACATGCGCTTAGATTCCTTTCAAAGTATACACCGGATCTTATCCTTTTGGACATAAATATGCCCGAAATGGACGGCTTTGATATAATGAAAACACTGAGATCAAACCAGTCGCTTTGCTCTATTCCTGTAATCTTTCTGACCTCTCAATCCGACCCGCAGACCGAGGAATCGGCACTTAGTTTGGGCGTTTTGGATTTTATAGCAAAGCCAATGGTTGCACAGACTGCTCTTTCCAGAATACGTATGCATCTGGAGCTTATTGACTATCGTAAGAATCTTGAGGATATTGTTAAACAGAAAACCGATATGGTGGATAGACTTCAAAGTCTATTGTCGGATAGTGTATCAGAGCTTGTTGAGCACCGTGACGGAAACACCGGAAGTCACATAAAAAGGCTTCGCTCCTATGTGGATGTGCTCATAGATAAGCTGCAGGAAAAGAATCTGGATGGTTATTTAGTGGATGAAAAGTTCAGAACAGATATAATAAGAGCCACACCGCTTCACGATATCGGAAAGATTCGTGTGCGCGATGATGTGCTTTTGAAGCCAGCAAAGCTTGATATGGATGAGATGGATCATATGAAGCTGCATACGGTATGGGGCTCAGAGGTTATTGAGCACGTCATATCGCAGATATACTTCGACAGTTTTCTTGAGGTTGCGAAGAATGTTATTCGCTACCACCATGAAAAGTGGAACGGTACGGGATATCCTGAGGGGTTAAGGGGTCAGCAGATACCTTTATGTGCGAGAATTATGTCGATTGCCGATGTGTATGATGCGCTTGTCACCGAACGTCCTTATAAGAAGCCGTTTTCACATTACGAGGCGATGAGTATTATAGTCGAGGGCAGAGGGGTCGCGTTTGATCCTGTGCTGGTGGATATTTTTATTGAAGTAAGTGACCGATTCAACGAGATAGCAAAAAATTTCGATGCTTAACAGCAAGCCAATCTTTACGGAGGACATATGATAAAAAAGCTGTTTTCCATGATAAAGCAAAGCCCTGTATATATTTCTGAAAGCTCTCGGATGTACTTCTATCCGATGGCTTTTGCATTTTGCTTTGCATGTGCCGCCAACGGGTTATATGCACTTTCATTCTTTGTTTTAGGATATCCGATAGTTGCTTTGAGTGCGTTTACCGCTTGTATAATCTTTGCGGTGTTTACTCACAAGCTCTATAACTATAAAAAAGAGGGCTGGTATAAGCTATATTATTACGCAGTTGCTATTGAATCGATTCTGCTTATGATATTTTATATTTATCTGGGTTGGGATTCGGGGTTTCAATTCTATCTGCTTCCCACCTATGTTTTAACGTTTTGTATGCCTCCCAAGGGAAAGAAAAACATATACGGAGAAAAGATATTACTTATTGCTATAGGTACATTGCTTTTTTGCCTTCTCAATTTAGGTGCGGAATTTATGATGCCCAAATATAATGTAGATGCTGTGACATTGCAGATTCTTTACGCTGTAAACATATTAGGCGGTTGGTTTGCTCTTTTTATCATAGTTGGATATTTTATTGCTTTTGCACATAAGACATTCGGTCAGCTAGAGGAGCAAAGAGAACTGGCATGGTCGGCGGACAGAGCCAAGAGTGCGTTTCTCGCGAATATGTCCCACGAGATAAGAACTCCGATGAATGCCATTACCGGACTGTCCGAGCTTGTTCTGCGTGAGGATATAAATGAAACTGTGGCAAAACACGCTGAGGTAATAAAGAGCGCCTCGTCACTTCTTTTGTCGATTATCAATGACATTCTGGATTTTTCAAAGATTGAGTCCGGAAAGATGGATATTGTAGATATTCCGTACTCTCTGCCCTCTATTATAAATGATATCTCTAACATCACGACCGTGAAAATAGGTACAAAGCCTATAGAATTTCTCCTGGAAGCGGATGCATCCATTCCCAGCCTTTTAATCGGGGACGAGATTCGTTTGCGGCAGATATTAGTGAACCTCTTGAACAATGCCGCAAAGTTTACGAATGAGGGATATGTGAAGCTCAAGCTTTGGTTTGAGCCGTGTGATGTAAAGGGTTCATTGTGGCTGTGCGGCAGTATTTCGGACAGTGGTATCGGTATAAAGGAAGAGGAGCTAGATACACTTTTTAACAACTTTACCCGCCTTGATACAACTAAAAACAGAAGTGTCGAGGGAACCGGTCTGGGTTTATCCATAACGAAACGTCTGCTGGCGTTGATGGACGGTGATATAACCGTAGAGAGTGAGTATGGGGTTGGTTCTACGTTTTCATTCAGGCTCATACAGCGTATCGGTGATGCAGAACCTATGGCTCATGTAAAGCAAAAGGGGCTTATGAGCGTAGTGCTCAACAATTCATACTATCAAAAGATAGCCTTGGATTATGCTTTTAAGAATCTGAATGTTGAATGTATGATTTTCGATAGTGAGGAGCATTTTCTTTCGGAGATGTCATCACATAAGTTTACCCATATTTTTATTGAAAATGAAGCATATCAGAGACTACAGCCGCAGATACGGCAGAATTCGCCCGACAGTAAGATTGTTATTATTCTGGAGCGTAACGAGAATCTGACGCTGGACAAGAACGAATGGGCACTGCACAAACCCGTCTACAGCCTGGCGATTGCATCCGCACTAAACAATGAAGCCCAGAGCCGTTATTATTTTAAGAACCGGGAGGGTGTGACACACTCGTTTACCGCTGAAAATGTCAGTGTGCTTCTGGTGGACGATAACTCGGTCAACCTCATGGTGGCAGAGGGGCTTCTACGTCCTTATAAGACTGTCACCGTCACAGCCACAAGCGGTATGATGTGCCTTGAGATGCTGTCCCACAGGCATTTTGATCTTATTTTCATGGATCATATGATGCCGGATATGGACGGTGTGGAGACGGTGAGACGAATAAGGGCTATGGAGGGCGAATACTTTAAAACCGTCCCCATAATCGCACTGACGGCTAATGCCATCGGCGGTGTTAAGGAGATGTTTTTCAGAGAAGGCTTTAATGGGTTTTTGGCTAAGCCCATTGAGATAAACAAGCTGGATAAGATTTTGCTGGAATTCTTGCAGGGAAAGATTGTTGAGAAGTCCCAGAGTTTACAGGAGGAGACACCCGCCCAGCAGCCCGCAAGCGGAGATATTGATATAAATGGTGTGGATATGGCTGCGGCTGTGCGAAACTGCGGTTCGCAGCAAGCATTTTTTGCACTCATTTCAACAGTATACAAGGAGGGGGTAAAAAAGCTTCGTTGTATTGAGGACTACTATAAAAATCGTGATTTGGAAAACTATCGTATAGAGGTACATGCGCTAAAGTCTGTAGCTGCGACGATAGGGGCAAAAAAGCTGTCCGAGCTGTCAAGAATTCACGAGCAGGCGGTCATTGACGGTAATATAAATATTGTCGATGAGAGCTTTCCAGAGCTTACAGACATGTACCGCACTCTTTTAGATGACATAAAAAAATACACTGATGAACCGACAGTAGATTGTGAGGATAAACCGGACATAGACGATGAAAAGCTTCGTTCGGGTCTTGCTGACCTGTATGAGCACATAAGCTTTTTCCAGGATAAACAAGCACTTAGTCTATGCGGGGAGCTTTTAAAGCATAATCTGTCGGATGTGGTTTTGGAGCAGCTTGAAAAGATTAAGGATGCACTTTTATTGTTCGATTATGACATGGCGGAGAAAGAATTACAAGTGATATTTGATAAAAAATAACAAGCGCAAAAATTGTAAAAACATGTTGACAACATAACCCTTACAAGCTATAATTAATTTAAAGCTTGAAAGCTTTAAATCGATGAAGTGAGGGAACGGCAGTGACAACGGTATGGGTTATTGTGGGCATATATATCCTGGTAATGATGTGTGTCGGGATAATAAGTGCAAGAAAGACTAAGGATTTAACGGCTTTTGTTGTAGGATCACGCAAGGCAGGGCCTTGGATGTCGGCATTTGCATACGGAACTACATATTTTTCAGCGGTTATTTTTATCGGATACGCAGGGCGTTCGGGCTGGGATTTTGGTTTCTGGTCAGTGCTTATCGGTCTTGGAAATGCCCTTATAGGAGCGCTTCTGGCATGGCTTGTGCTGGCAGACAGAACGCGTGAGGTTACAAGACGGCTCAAAATTAAGACCATGCCGCAGCTCTTTGAGGAGAGATATGGCTCAAAGAATATGCGAATCTATGCAGGACTTGTTATATTTGTATTTATGCTGCCGTATTCGGCGTCGGTCTATTCGGGTCTTAGCTACCTGACGCAGGCGCTTTTGAATATAGATTATTCCATAGCCATGGCGCTAATAGCAGTTGTGGCGGCGACATATCTCGTACTGGGAGGGTACATAGCTTCACTAAAAGCCGACTTTATACAGGGTATAGTTATGATCTTCGGTGTTATAGCAATGCTTATATATGTCACATTTTCCGGACGTGTGTCGGGAGCGGAGGGTATATCGGCGGTTGCGGATATAATGCGTAACGAGGGAATCATGAACTTTACAAGGGTTCCCTTAATTAACCTAATCAGCCTAATCCTTTTGACCAGTGTCGGAACATGGGGACTGCCCCAGATGGTACACAAGTACTACGGCGTACAGGACAAGAAGTCCATAAAGACGGGTACGATAGTATCCACCGTGTTTTGTATTATTATAGGTGTCGGTGCGTACTACATAGGCTCGTTTACGAGACTGTTCTTTACCGAAGTACCGAAGCTGGGCGATAAGGTGAACTACGACCTTATGGTACCGCAGATTCTTATTGAGACACTGCCGCAGCTGCTTCTGGGTATCGTCATGGTTCTTGTACTGTCGGCATCGGTGTCCACCA
>CAYSTR010000063.1:0-10434 GCA_964433745.1 uncultured Oscillospiraceae bacterium
TGGAGCCTTGCAGGGGCTTTTGTCCGTTCTTGTGAACATGCTCGACAACATAATGGTAGCGTCCATGGGGGAGGTTTCGCTGTCGGGTGTGGCTGTGGCTAACCAGCTCACGGTGTTCTTCTCGATGTTTATGTCGGGCATATTCGGAGGGCTGTCCCTAATGGTTTCGCAGTACTACGGCAAGCGGGACTATGAGAAGATAAAGCTAACCTTGGCTGTGGTCATGCAGCTGGCTCTTCTCATAACGCTTGCAGCCGTGGCGCTCATTATGCTGTTCCCCGCGGGTGCTATGCGCATATTCTCGAATCATGACGGCATTATAGCCGAGGGTGCGGTATTTCTTAGTATCGTGTGTATCAGCTACCTCTTTTCGGCGCTGTCTGCCATGCTCACCGCCATGCTAAGGAGTGTGGAGGTGGTGGGGATATCCTTTTGGTCGGTCACATGCGCGCTTGCGGTGAATGTAACGCTCAACTATGTGCTCATATTCGGGCATCTGGGCTTCCCCGCTATGGGTATAGCCGGAGCGGCATTAGCCACTGTCATTTCCCGCATATGCGAGCTTATTATCCTTGTGGTGTATGTGTTTAGATATGACAAAAAAATAGCGCTTAGGGTACGAGACCTGGCGCGGTTTAATATGAGCTTATTTAAGGATTTTATTAAGTACGGTGTTCCCATTGTGGTGGGCGACCTGCAATGGGGGCTTGTGGGGACGGTCAAGGCTATGGTAATCGGGCGGCTGGGTACACTCATGGTGAGCGCCAACAGCATTGCCGAGACCACCCTATCGGTGGGGTTTGCGTTTGTGACAGGACTGTCGGGAGCGGCATGTGTGCTCGTCGGCAAGAGTGTCGGTGAGGGTGATTATGAAAAGACACGCCGCTATTCCAATACGATTCAGATTATTTTTACGGGCATAGGGCTTATCCTAGCCGCCACCGTGGTGCTGTCACGAGACCTCATGCCCATGCTTTACAATGTCTCGGAAGAGGCAAAGGCTACAGCATCACAATTTATCCTAATAGGGGGACTGTCGTTTATCGGGACGTGCTACCATGTGTCCTGTTTTCTCGGAATTAACCGGGGAGCGGGTGACAGCCGGTTTGTGTTTATCGTGGATATGATATGCGGCTGGCTTGTTGTAGTACCGCTCACGCTGGCGGCGGGGTTATGGCTTCATCTGCCGCTTACTGCGGTCTATTTCTTCACGCGGGTTGACCAGTTCTATAAGTGGATTATCGCGTTTTTCCGGCTTCGCGGGAAAAGGTGGATTAAGAATGTTACGCGGGAGACGGTGTAGGGATTTTTCTAGAAAAGCTGGGAGGGAATTAGTTTGGAAAATTATATTTTGGTGCAAAATAAGGAGAGTTGGAATGCGATTGCCGACTCCTTTTTTGGAGTAACGGCGTTGCCTATTTATGGATGCTTTATTCCAACGGAAGACGAGCTTGGTTTATTCCCGAGGCTTTTAGACAAAAAAGTCTTAGATATTGGCTGCGGCAGCGGGCATTCGTTGAAATGGTGCGGAGATAAGGGCGCTTGTGAGTTGTGGGGACTTGATCTGTCAACAAGACAGATTGAAAACGCAGCTGGGTTTTTAGCCGATAATCATTATAAGCCCAAGCTTTTCATTTCACCTATGGAACAAAATCCCGGTATTCCTAATAATTATTTTGATGTTGTTTATTCGATATATGCCATAGGTTGGACGGTTGATTTAGAAGCTACCTTCAAGCTTATTTCATCATATTTGAAAAAAGACGGAATTTTCATTTTTAGTTGGGATCACCCATTTATGCACTGTGTTGAAGCCGCCGATAATAAACTTATTTTTTCGGGCAGCTACTATGAAAGGGAACCGTTCACATTTAAAAAAGACGTGAAAAAACCCGCTAACCGTAACAACCCTGACCTTGAAAAGGAAAGCGGATTTCCAATGACACTTTATAATAGACGTTTATCAGATTATATAAACGCACTTGCACAAGCGGGATTTGCTGTTGAAAGGGTTGTTGAAGAAACCGACAAAGAAACATTAAATAGTGATTATGAATTTAGCTCTCGATACTATTCGCCCTGTAAAGCAAATAGGTTTCCACAATCTATAGTTTTTAAGGCAAGAAAATTATAGTATCCTAAGAAATAAGGGGATAGGGTTTTGTGAAGAACAGGTTTCCTGTAAATTTGCAAGAAGCAGAAAGACTTTATTAAGGGTAGTGCAGATTAAATGATTACTATAAGAGAAGCCATAAGCTCCGACTACCAAGATGTAGCGCGGCTCAACCATGACGCACTGGGCTACGATTACCCCGCCGACAAGACCAAAGAGCGGCTTTTACACATTCTATCACTGCCAACCGACATAATCTTTGTGGCGGAGGATGAAAAAGGCTTGTGCGGATACATCCATCTTAGCGGATATGATTGTACATATCAAGACAGCTTAAAGAACATACTCTCTCTTGCGGTACATCCCGATTATCAGCGGAGGGGAGTAGGGCGTACACTTATAGATAGAGCCGAGCAGTGGGCGGTCTCTTCCGGTGCGCGAGGGTTACGCCTTGTGTCCGGATATAACCGGGAGGATGCTCACCGCTTCTATGAGGCTATGGGATATACCATGCGAAAAGAGCAGAAGAACTACATAAAGTGGTTTTAATATAATAAAGCGGGGGGAAGCGCATGAAAAGGCACTTTCTGTTTGACCTCGACGGCACACTCACGCAGTCACACACCGGAATATTAAACTCGCTTTCATATGCCATTGACCGCATGAACGAGCGTTATCCGGCGCTTGGCATCCGCTTTGATGAGCAGCTGGGCAGAAGCTTTTTAGGTCCTCCCCTCTGGCAGTCCTTTAAGACGCACTGCGGTATGGATACCGAGCAGACAAACGAAGCAGTGGGGCTGTACCGGGAATATTTCGGTGAAAGAGGGATGTTCGAGAACACCCTCTATCCGGGAATATATGAACTGGTACACGCTCTAAAGCAGAGCGGGGGCACGATCTCTCTGGCGACTGCGAAATATGATTTGTATGCAGAGCAGATACTCGACCATTTCGGGCTGTTGGGATGCTTCTCTTTTATTTCTGGGAGCACCAAGGAGGGAAACCGCATAGAAAAGGACGAGATTATCGCATATGCGCTGGAAAAGACAGGTGCGCCTGCACAGACATCCGTTATGGTGGGAGACCGTGCGGGGGATATAATCGGGGCGAGAGCCAACAGAGTGACGAGTATAGGTGTGCTGTACGGTTATGGCGATATGGAGGAGCTAAGACGTGCCGGTGCGGACTATATCACCGAGAGCGTGGCAGCACTTACAGAGCTTCTCATGGGGGATAGTCTATGACCGCATACGATACACTGTCGCGGCTTATTCGGGAGAGTGGGGAGCGGCAGCTTCTTGTCGGGATTGACGGCTGCAGCGGGGCGGGTAAGTCGAGCCTGGCGGCACGGCTGTCGGAGCTTCCCGATACACAGGTGTTTCATACGGACGATTTCTTTCTCCCGCCGGAGCGGAAAACTCCCGAGCGGCTGTCACAGCCCGGCGGAAATGTGGATTATGAGCGCATTCATAGCGAGCTTCTCCTGCCGCTTGTGGACGGACGGACGTTTCGCTACGGCATCTACAGCTGCTCGGAGGGTGGGATCTTGCTGTCACCGGAAATAAGACCTCGGCGGGTGAACATTTTGGAAGGGGTTTACAGCCTGCACCCTCTTTACCGGGATATGTTCACGCACAAGGTAATGCTTTTGGTGGACAGGAAAACCCAGCTTGAGCGCATAAGAAAGCGCAGCGGAGAGGAGCTTTCTCTTCGGTTTGAAGCGGAATGGATACCGCTGGAGGATAGATATTTCGAGCAGACGGGACTTTTTAGCGATTCAAGCATTCTGCGGTTTTCGTAATTTTAGTATTTTTGCTTGACAAACATATAAAGGTGTGCTATAATAGACGAAAACAAAGCAGAGACGAACGTCCTCTCACCCGCCGCCTTAGTGCTAACGGGTCAATATGGTTAAAGGGGTAATACCCTTATTATCGTGTTGTACGGGTGCGGACTGTTTTTGTGTCTGCACTCTTTATTATTTATTCGGAGGTGTTTAGCCATTAGCAACAAGGAACTGGCAATAAACGAGGAGATCAGAGACAAGGAAATAAGAGTCATTGGAGACGATGGCAGTCAGCTGGGCATTATGCAGACGCGTGACGCACAGCGCATGGCAACAGAAAAGAACCTTGACCTTGTCAAGATAGCCCCGCAAGCCACCCCGCCGGTCTGCAGAATAATGGATTACGGCAAGTTTCGCTTTGAGCAGGCAAAACGCGAGCGTGAAGCGAGAAAAAATCAGAAGATCGTGGATGTCAAGGAGATACGTTTGTCGATGAACATCGACACTAACGACTTCAACACGAAATTAAAGTCTGCCGTAAAGTTTCTAAAGGATGGCGACAAGGTAAAGGTGACTATCCGGTTCCGCGGGCGCGAGATGGCGCACACCAATCTGGGGCAGGAGCTGATGGTTCGGTTTGCCGAGGCGTGCTCCGAGGTTGCTTCGATTGACCGTCCCCCCAAGCTGGAGGGGCGCAGTATGCAGCTGTTTTTAACACCCAAGCCTGTAAAGTAGTTATATGAAGCGTTACAGCACCGTTATATCGGGCGCTGTCCGCCTGATATAGTTTTTATTTTAACGTGAAAGGAAGTTCATTATGCCCAAGCTGAAAACGCACTCCGGTGCGAAGAAGCGTTTCAACCTGTCGAAAAACGGCAAGGTAAAGCGCGCGCGCGCATACAAGTCGCACATCCTAAATAAAAAGGACACCAAGCGCAAGAGGCGTCTGCGTTCTGCTGCTTATGCGGATAAGACCAATGTAGCCGCTATAAAGCTTCTGATACCTTATAAATAAACCCCATTATCAGTGTTATTGAAAGGAATGAATATATATGGCACGTGTAAAGGGCGCCATTATGACCCGCAAGAGAAGAAAAAAGGTATTAAAGCTTGCAAAAGGTTACTTCGGCGCGAAATCAAAGCAGTTTAGAACCGCGAAAGAAGCGGTCATGAAATCCGGTCAGTATGCCTACATCGGCAGAAGACTAAAGAAGCGCGACTTCCGCCGTCTCTGGATTACCCGTATCTCCGCCGCTTGTAAGCAAAACGGCATGAACTACTCTACATTCATGAACGGATTAAAGAAATCCGGTATAAACTTAAACCGCAAGATGCTCTCTGAGCTTGCTATAAACGATGCGGCAGCATTTACAACCCTTACAGAGAAAGCAAAGTCTGCACTGGGTAAGTAAGCAGTGCTGATAATAGAAACGGTCAAGGCGGGGTAACCCGCCTTATTCTATATATTATGATAATTACATCAAGAGACAACCAATCGGTCAAGGACTACCTAAAGCTTTCATCAAACGCCCGATTTCGCAGAGAGACGGGCTTGTTCGTATTGGAGGGCGTGAAGCTCTGCGAGGAGGCAAAAAAGAGCGGGATATCCATCCGTTCGCTCTATTATACCCAAAGAGCCCTTGACCTCTATAAAGAGAAGCTCTCCCCCATTCTTCCCATATGCTCCGAAACATGCGAAATCTCCGATTCCGTAGCGGAAAAGATGGGCGATACCGGCACTCCGTCTGGCATATTCGCCGTCTGCCAGCTGCCGAAACAGGCGAGTGCTTCAGAGCGGGACATATATATTGCTCTCGAGAACCTGCAAGACCCCGGCAATGTGGGTACAATCATCCGCACAGCCGAGGCGTTCGGAGCGGGGGTAGCATTGGTGGGCGGCGTGGATGTCTACTCACCCAAGGTGCTTCGTTCCAGTGCGGGAAGCGTGCTCCGCGTACCGGTCAGCGCTTATGAGGACATAGGTGTGCTAAAGTCGGACATGACAGTGCGGGATTTGCCGCTTTTTGGAGCGGCATTGCGTGGAGACAGCGTGTCTCTTTCGGAGCTTCCCAGACGCGTGTGTGTGCTGGTGGGGAACGAGGGGGCGGGACTGTCCGAAGCAGCTTTAGCGGCGTGTGACGGTGTGTTTACCATCCCCATGCAGGGGGCTGTGGAGTCGCTCAATGCGGCGGTGTGCGCGGCGATAATCCTGTATGCGCTTGGGGGCGGGGTATGATGTTAGGGTTTAAATTCAAAAAAAGGTGGGATGTCTCATGTCAAGGCTCAATGAAATGCTGGAATTTAACAAAAGGTTTGTGGAAAATAAGGAATATGTACAGTATAACACTACAAAATTTCCCAACAAAAAAACAGCCATACTAACCTGCATGGATACAAGACTTACAGAGCTTTTACCGGCCGCTCTCAACTTAAAAAACGGCGATGTAAAAATGATAAAAAATGCGGGTGCCTTAATAAGCAATCCATTTGGAAGCGTAATGAGAAGCCTTGTTGTAGCTATCTACGATCTAGGTGTGGATGAAATATTGGTTATTAACCATTATGATTGCGGTATGCAAAACATAATTCCGGAACAGTTAATAAATAAAATGATATGCAGAGGAATAGACCAGAGTGATATTGATTTTATCGGCAACTTGGGTATTGATGTTAATAATTGGTTAAAAGGATTTGAAAATCCTTGCGTGTCTGTGAAGGAAACAGTAAAAATGATTAAAAGACACCCTTTAATCCCCAAGGATATTACGATAACAGGACTTATTATTGACCCTGCAACAGGCAAGGTTGAGGTTTTGGAATAAACAGATACAAATACATACGTGTTAAACATGGTTACAATACAATGAAAAAAACAAATCTTCCCATCTTCATCCCGCATGTGGGGTGCAAAAACGAGTGCAGCTTCTGCAACCAGCGCATGATATCGGGCACACTCACCCCCCCTGCCGCCTCGGATGTGGCGGCTATGTGTGAGACGGCACTGGAAAGCTTGGGGGAGCGTGCCGCTGTCACCGAGATTGCCTTTTTCGGCGGCTCATTCACCGCCGTGCCGCGGGACTATATGTTGGCTCTCCTTGAAGCTGCCAAGGGCTATGTCGAGAGGGGATTTTTTGGCATACGCATATCCACCCGCCCCGATTGTATCGACAGCGGTATACTGGAGCTTTTAAAGGAGAACCATGTCACCAGTATAGAGCTGGGTGCACAGTCCATGCGGGATGAGGTTCTCATTAAAAACCGCCGGGGACATACGGCGGAGGATGTGAAGCGGGCAGGCGGGCTTATTAAGTCGGCGGGGATTGAGCTGGGGTTGCAGATGATGACAGGTCTTTACGGTGACGACGACGCAGGTGCGGTGTACACGGCAAATGAGCTCATTAAGCTAAAGCCTGCCACGGTGCGCATCTACCCTACAGTCACATTAAAGGGAACATATCTGGAAAAATTATATATTGAAAAAAAATATACCCCCTCCCCCCTAGACCAGCAGGTTTTGCTTTGTGCGAAGCTTCTCGGCTTATTTGAGGGAGCGGGGATAACGGTTATTCGTCTGGGACTGCAAGCGGATGCGGGGCTTGACGGCAATATCGCGGCGGGAGCATATCATCCGGCGTTTCGTGAGCTGGTGGAGGGTGAAATGTGGTATGAGCGGCTTTTAGATTATTGCCTGGGAAAAACAGGGGTAATCGAGATTGAGGTCCCTGCGAAAGCGCGTTCCAAAGCGGCGGGACATGGAAACAGGAATATAAAGAGACTCCGAGATTTGGGGTATCAAGTGAAAATTGTCAGTACACCCAGTGAATGACTTAGATGGATATAATTTTGTATTGAATTTTTTATTGATTTGTTATAAAATATAAACATGACCTACGGGAACGAGAGATATAATTCCCGTGCTTTATTTGATTGCCGCGATGCGGCGGAAACGGAGAACTAATGAGCATTAAACCAGTTAAGGATGTATTGAGATTGTCCCTTCCGGTACTGCCGGTGAGGGGGGTAGTGGTGTTCCCCAGACAGGTGCTGTACTTTGATGTGTCTAGACAGCGTTCGATAGCCGCTCTTGAACATGCGATGGAAGCTGACCAGCAGGTGCTTCTTCTGGCACAGCGGGATATAATGGACAACGACCCGAATTTTGATGCTTTATATAAAGTGGGTGTAATCGCAAAGCTAAGACAGATTCTTAAGCTGCCCGACGGAAACACCCGCATAATAGCCGACGGTGTAGGCAGGGCTATGGTGGTAAATCCTCTGGGAGAGCAGCCGTTTATGTCCGCCGAGATTGACGAGTACCCCCTTGCCTCTGTACCGGCACGAAGCAGTCTGAGGCTGGATGCACTCATTCGTACCGCCAAGGAGCTTTTTGACGAGTATGTCGCACTGGTTCCCAAAATTTCAAAGGACATTGTGACAAACATAATGACCAACGAGGATGCGGAGTTTCTGTCCGACTACATAACGGCGAGCATCATGTTAAAGTACACCGATAAGCAAAAAATTCTAGAGGAATCCTCCATACAAAAGCGTTTTGAGCTGTTGGTCGGTTTCCTTAAAAACGAGAACAGTATCCTGGCTCTGGAGCGCGATATCTTCGACAAGGTAAAGGATCAGATAAGCGAGAGCCAGCGCGAGAACTTCCTCCGCGAGCAGCAGCGTGCCATCTCCCGCGAGCTGGGAGAGGGGGACGATCTGCAAAATGATATCCTCTCCTACCGTCTGCGCATTGAGGCGTTCGGTTTAGAGGAGGAGACCCGCGAGAAGCTCTTAGCCGAGACCAACCGGTTGGCGAGAATGTCCTCCCACTCCCCCGATGCGTCCATCATAAGAAACTATCTGGACTTTGTGTTGGAGCTGCCGTGGGATAAGCTGTCCCGCGACCGAATCGATATCGACAAGGCGAAAAAGCAGCTCGACCGCGACCACTTTGGACTTATGGATGTCAAGGAGCGTATCCTAGAGTTTCTGGCGGTGCGTTCGCTTGTCCCCGATATAAACGGACAGATTATCTGTCTTGTAGGCCCTCCCGGTGTGGGCAAGACCTCGATTGCCTCGTCTATTGCAAAAAGCATGAACCGCAAGTTCCATCGTCTGGCGTTGGGCGGCGTGCGGGATGAAAGCGAGATACGCGGTCATCGTAAGACCTATTTAGGGGCTATGCCCGGACGTATAATCTCTGCCATGAAGACCACCGGCGTGAAAAACCCGCTCATTCTTCTGGATGAGATAGATAAGCTGGCAAACGACATGCGCGGCGACCCCGCTTCGGCTCTTTTGGAGGTACTGGATTCCGAGCAGAACCACTCCTTTAAGGATCACTATCTGGATGTTCCGTTTGATTTAGGGCAGGTGCTGTTTATCGCTACGGCAAACTCGGTGGACACCATACCCCCGGCACTGCGCGACCGTATGGAGCTTATCTTCCTCACAAGCTACACCCGCGAGGAGAAGTTTAATATAGCGAAAAAGCACCTCGTCAAGAAGCAGACCAAGAAGCACGGTCTCACCCCGCGTCAGCTCACGATAACAGACGAGGCGATATATACCATCATCGACAACTATACACGAGAGGCGGGTGTGCGTTCGTTTGAGCGCACTATAGCGAAGCTCTGCCGAATAGCGGCGAAAAAGCTTGTTTCAGGCGATACGGCAAAGCTTTTAGTAAACGATAAGAACATCGAGGAGCTTCTAGGACCGCGCAAGTATACCCGCGAGGAGCTGGCGGCGACTAATGAAGTGGGACTTGTAAACGGTCTTGCCTACACCTCTGTGGGCGGTGAGCTTCTACAGATTGAGGTGAGTATACTGGACGGTTCGGGCAAGATTGAGCTGACCGGCTCATTGGGTTCGGTCATGAAGGAATCCGCGTCCACCGCCATCAGCTACATCCGTTCCCGCTGTGAGATTCTGGGTATCGATAAGGATTTCTATAAGACGAAGGACATACACATACACTGTCCCGAGGGGGCTACCCCCAAGGACGGACCATCTGCCGGTATCACAATGGCGACAGCACTCATATCCGCGCTGACCGGCACACCCGCCCGCCGCGACGTGGCAATGACCGGCGAGGTGACACTGCGCGGGCGCGTCCTCCCCATAGGCGGACTAAAGGAAAAGACCATGGCGGCATACCGTGCAGGTATTAAGACGGTCATTATCCCCAAGGACAATGCGTCCGACTTGGCAAAGCTGGACAGCAAGGTACGCGAGTCGCTGGAATTTATCCCGGTGGACAGCATGGACAGCGTAATTCCGGTGGCACTGTGCGGTAAGAATGCGCAGGCAGCGTCAGCTGGTCAGATGACCAGCGGATATATTGCGGAGGAGAGGGTGCCTGTAGTTATTTAGTTGTCAGTAGCTAGTTGTTAGTATAAGTAGAACGAATGCCGTCCGGGTGAACCCGGACGGCGTTTTTGTGTTAGACTGGGGACGTTTTTGTTAGCCTGTCGTAGGTTAAGGAAGTAAAGCAGATTATCCCTATCTTCTGGATAATCTGCTTTACTTCCTTAGC
>CAYSTR010000064.1:0-10422 GCA_964433745.1 uncultured Oscillospiraceae bacterium
CTGGGTGAAAATATAAAGCCTACAATAAGCAAGAAAGGTTAATTCCGCACATTATAAGCAATATTTTCACTACCGGCAAACAATGCAAATGTGTACACACATTTAGTCCTATTAAACATGAGCGTCGTTAGAGGTTCATGTTGAAAGACCCAATGACGATGGCCTTGACCAAGCCAGATGCGAGCTGCCCTTTAATATTGAGACAACAGCTATTGGAATTGGAGGTAGTAAAGTCCATGATGTATCCTTATCTAAACCTGTCGGACGGCACTGAGGTTCTTCACTCTCATATAATAGAAGCTGACGGACTGCAAAAGGTCGAAGTTCATTTTGAAAGACCCAATGACGATGGCTTTGACGAAGCTAGATGCGAGCTGCCCGGCTATATCTGGGTAACAGCAAAAGGGTTTAACAATGATGAAATATCATTTTTTGAGAAGTTTTTGGCTAGTAATGCGCATTTAATCTATCGATATGCTAAATCCGGGGGCGTTAATATTGCCTAGCTTATTTTCCATATGCGGATATAAGGTTTATTTCTGGTCAAATGAGAACAATGAACCCGTTCACGTTCACATTTCAAAAGGCAGACCCACTCCGCATTCAACTAAAATCTGGATTACTAAAAACGGCGGTTGTATTTTAGCTTCAAACGGCGGGATGATACCGCAGAATCAACTAAACGAGTTAATGGATGTTATTGCCGCCCAATTCTTTTTTATATGCAGTGAATGGAAAAAACACTTTGTAGTAGAGGATATCAATTTTTACTGCTAGATAAGTGAGCACACATCATGAACATAACCTACAACGACACCAAAAAGGACCTGCCCTGCGGGCAGCTCCAGCGTCTGTTTACGCTTGCGGGCTGGTCAGATGGAGACGATTCTCCCGAAATGTTAGCTGTCTTTAACCGCCCATTTATTAACTCCACCCTCGTTATTTCTGCTTGGGATAATGAGCGTTTAGTCGGAGCGGTGAGGGTGCTCAGCGACAGAATAATCCGCTCAATTGTATATGACCTAGTTGTAGACCCCGAATATCAGGGAATGGGCATAGGTAAAGAGCTTATACGGCTATGTATGGCGCATTTCCCCGATTCGGAATGGCTGATTGATACAACCGAAGATATCTCGGGCTTCTACCGGAAACTGGGTTTTTTAGATAACAATGATACATTTTTAAGTATACCATCCCGGTGGCAGCGTCCACAAATATAATAATTCTCACAAAGGAGCAGCTATTTCCCATGAACAAACTCATCATCTTTGACACTACACTGCGGGACGGAGAACAGTCCCCCGGATGCAGTATGAATCTGCAGGAGAAGCTCGAACTGGCGCGTCAGCTTAAAAAGCTGGGTGTAGACGTTATTGAAGCGGGGTTTCCCGCCGCCTCTCCCGACGACTTTGAAGCGGTCAACTCCATTGCAAGGACGGTGGACGGTGTGACGGTGTGCGCACTGTGCCGCTGTGTGAAGGAGGACATAGACAAGGGTATTGAGGCTCTAAAGCCCGCCGCGAAGCCGCGCATACATGTTTTTATTGCAACGAGTGACCTGCACATAACATATAAGCTTCGTTCCACCCGCGAGGACGTGCTAAAGCGCGCCAGAGAGATGGTCGCCTACGCAAAGCAGTTTGTGGAGGACATCGAGTTCTCCGCAGAGGATGCCTCCCGCTCGGAAAAGGAGTTTCTAGCCGAGATTTTTACCGCCGCTATTGAAGCGGGGGCTACGACGATAAACATCCCCGACACGGTGGGGTATGCCTGTCCGGAGGAGTTTTCCGCGCTTGTCGCCTACATAAAGGCGAATGTTCCACCTGTCACCATATCGGTGCATTGTCACGATGACCTGGGACTGTCGGTCGCCAACTCTCTGGCGGCGGTGAGAGTCGGTGCTTTACAGGTGGAGTGTACGGTCAACGGTATCGGCGAGAGGGCGGGCAATGCCGCATTAGAAGAGATAGTTATGGGGCTTTCCACCCGCCCGGACTACTACGGCGTTAAGCACAATATAGATACCAAACGTATCTCCCGCACGAGCCGCCATCTGTCGGGTATTATCGGTGTGCCTGTGCCCCCGAACAAGGCCATAGTCGGGCAGAATGCATTCGCTCACGAGTCGGGTATTCATCAGCATGGTGTGCTCTCAAACCCGCTTACCTATGAGATTATGACCCCCGAAAGCGTGGGGCTTACAGAGAGCCGAATCGTTTTAGGAAAGCATTCGGGCAGACATGCCTTTGAGGAGCACATAATAAAGCTGGGCTACGAGCCTAATGCGGACGAGCTTGAATCGGCATTCATCCGCTTCAAGGAGCTGTGCGACCGTAAAAAGGAGATTACCGACCGCGATATTGAAGCGCTTCTGGAGGTGCGCGGTGAGGTAAACGAGACCTACTCCGTACAGGCGTTTGTCGTCAATTCGGGCACAAACATTCCGGCTACCGCTTCGGTGCGCATGAGCATAGGCGGTGAGACAAGAACCGGCGTATCTGTAGGCGACGGCCCCATCGATGCGGCGTTTAAGGCGATTGACCAGGTGACGGGCGTGGAGTGTACCCTCAAGAACTATGCCATCACATCGGTTACACAGGGCGAGGATGCATTAGGTGAGGTCGCGGTCAAGCTGGAACGCGGCGGCAGGCTGACCTCCGGGCGCGGACTGTCCACCGACATAATAGAAGCCAGTATCCGTGCGTACATAAACGCACTCAATAAGGGTTAACATGAACACAACAGCATATATAGCCCTCGGTTCAAACATAGGGGACGGCGAAGCCAATCTCGACAGTGCCGTCCGTGCTATCGGTCAGCTGCCCGGTACTTTTGTGCAGGCGGTGTCCTCGTTTCACATAACAAAGCCTGTGGGATATGACAATCAACCCGATTTTACAAATGCCTGTGTCCGAATAACTACCGACATGCCACCTGAGCTTCTCATGGGTTCACTTCTGGGGATTGAGGCGGCAATGGGACGGGTACGCGAGGGTGTGCCGAAAAACGGCCCTCGTATAATCGACCTCGATCTTCTATTGTATGGGGACGTGCGCATGTCCTCCCCGCACCTTACTATACCGCATCCGCGCATGTATGAGCGGGAGTTTGTTTTAGCTCCGCTCAATGAAATACTTCTTACGGAGGAGTTATCATGATGTTTTTTAGGGTTATATACTTAACGTTAATCTGTACCTTTCTATCGGCGGTGTTTGCATACCTGTTGGGCAGTGTAAACTTTTCCATTATTATTGTGCGGTTTATAGGAAAGGGACAGGATATCAGAAACCTTGGCAGCGGCAATGCGGGTATGACCAATGTGGCAAGAAACTATGGACGCTATCCCGCCATTGCGGTGACCTTTCTTGACCTGCTAAAGGGTATAATCTCGGTGCTTTTTGCGTGGGGGATAAGTATTCTAGGTGCTTACCTGTTTGCCACAATAGAGGCCGCCGTATTAATCACTGTATATGCCGGTTACACAGCCGGTCTCTGCGCTGTTCTGGGGCACATGTTCCCCATATTCTTCCGCTTTAAGGGCGGCAAGGGGGTGCTGACCAGCGCCGGAATGATTCTCATGCTCGACCCCTTTGCTTTTTGTGTAGTCGTGCTGACATTTCTTTTATTCTTCACCGTATCGCGCTATGTATCGCTGTCCTCGATTGCGGCGGCGGCTTCATACCCTGTGGCGGTCATTGTCCGCATTCTGCTTGAGCGCAGTATTATGCTCTTAAATGGTGCTGACGGGGTAGCAATTGTGTCCAGTCTCATACTGTGCGGTCTTGTGGTGTTCATGCACCGCGCCAACATAAAAAGGCTTCTTTCGGGCACAGAATCAAGAGTGGGAAAGAAGAAGCAGTAAATTATTATAAGGAATGAAGATATTTGAAGCTAGGTATTGTAGGACTTCCAAACGTAGGCAAGAGCACACTGTTTAACGCCATAACAAACGCATCCATCCCCTCCGCCAACTATCCGTTTTGCACCATCGAGCCGAATGTAGGCGTCGTGGCTGTACCGGACGAGCGTCTTACACGCTTAGACGAGATGTACAGCGCGGACAAGGTCACTCCCGCCGTTATTGAGTTCGTGGACATAGCAGGGCTTGTGCGCGGCGCGTCCAAGGGCGAGGGACTGGGCAACAAGTTCCTCTCGCACATCCGGGAGGTGGATGCGGTAATCCATGTGGTGCGCTGCTTCGAGGACTCGGATGTTGTGCATGTAGACGGTGTGGTCTCTCCTAAAAATGACATTGAGACGATAAACTACGAGCTTATCCTCTCGGATATTGAGATACTCGACCGCCGTATCGATAAGGCAGTCAAGCTTATGAAGGGCGAGAAAAAGTACGCCGAGGAGGCGGAGACACTAAAACGTCTGCGCTCCCTGCTGGAGAACGGCACCAGCGCCCGTGCATATGACGGCACACCGGAGGAACAGGAGCTTTTATCTACGCTTCCGCTTTTGTCCGGAAAGCCGGTCATATATGCCGCCAACATGGGGGAGAACGATTTTAAATCGGGTATAGAAAAGAATGCGCACTATAACGCGCTATGCGAGATAGCAAAGGTGGAGGGAGCGGCTGTACTCCCCATCTGTGCCAGGATTGAAGAGGAGCTGTCGGGCATGGATGATGCGGACAAGCTCATGTTCCTAGAGGAGATGGGACTGGATCGTTCGGGGCTGGATCGGCTCATTCAGGAGAGCTATTCGCTTCTGGGGCTTATCTCGTTTCTCACCGCCGGAAAACCGGAGGTACGTGCCTGGACCATCAGAAACGGCACAAAAGCACCCGCTGCCGCCGGAAAGATTCACTCGGACATCGAGCGCGGTTTTATTCGTGCCGAGATTATTGCATTCGACGACCTTATGGCGGCAGGCTCTATGACAGCCGCTAAGGAGAAGGGGCTAGTCCGGCTGGAGGGTAAGGAATATGTCATGCGTGACGGTGATGTTACGCTGTTTCGGTTTAATGTGTAGATAAACGCCGCCGCTTGATAAGCGGCGGCGTTACTTTTTCCCATTAATAGCAGTTATTACACGGATCAAGATACCCGTTTCTTCTCGCTTCCTCAAGCGTACCCTCGATTATATTCTTGGATCTGGACAGAGAGCGGCAGTTAATCCTGCTGTGGTAGGACTTGCCCTTGGGAACCCAATAAACTATATCGTTTAGTCCTCCTATTATCTCGTCTGTCGTATTATCCCCACCCGCTTCGGCATATGATTTCGGACCTTCTGTACTAGCCTGTATAGGTTGGCTTGATGTGATGTCGGTTACTGCGGCTGCGGTGTTTGACGGCGGCGGTGCGATAGAAGCAGCACTCTCTGACTGTGATGTGCTCGTTTTTACGCTCATGTCTTTGTCTTGCGATGACGCCTTGTCCGGTTTTGCAGCTTCACTGCTCGTATGCGATGAAGAAACCTTTTCCGGCTCACTGCTCGTCATCAGTGATGATGTCGCAGACGATGTCGCAGCAGTTGACGAAACAGCAGACGATACCGATACCGCGGCAGAATAATTAACAGCCGCCTTTGATGATACCACCGAGCTTACATCTGCTGTCATAAGAACGCCTGTTTCTTCGCTTTCAGGGAAAATCTGTGCAATCACAGACAGGCACACTATACTAAAAAAGACCGTTATCAATATCTTTGTAGATTTATTTATTCGCATATAATTCCACATGAGCGCCAATCCGGCGGGGAAGAATAAAACTAACATCAGCAGTATACCATACGTCTTGGTATACCATTTTTCTTTATGTCGCATCTTAAATGTCCTTCCTTTAATATATTACTCCTTGCGTTCCTGAAACCCGATGTCAACCCCCCAGCTTATCCGTTTCGCATCCATACTGTCCACAAGCTCTGTATCCGGTTCATTCTGCGGATACTGTCCGTTTTGAGAATCTATTACAAAATCCCGCAGCTTCACGCCCTTTAGGCTCTCTACTGTTTTATTGTTGGCGGCTAGATAGCTAAGACACACATCAATCGTGACATCGGATAAAGCCGTAAGCGGGGACAGGTCACGCACCCGCCCGCTGTCGCTGTAGAAATAGAGATTGAGATAGGAAAGGGCAGGGAAGCTGTCACGGTTTATAAGCTTTATATCGGTTTTCGTATTGGAGATGAAAAGGCGCTTTATGCGTTCACATCCCGCAAAGCCGCGCACCCCAAGGTTCCATGAGTGCAGTCTAAGCGATTCGGTGCTCACACCCGATAGGTCTAGCACATCGGTATCTGCGTCCACTATAAGAAGCTCTTCTGTGTGCCCCACCCTTAGAGTGGAGTAGAGCGGCTCGTCTGTTTCGTAAAAGGCCAACATGTTAAGCTTTATAAGGCTCTCGAACACACTGTAGTCGGCTAGCGGAACATAACACCACACCTCGCTTATATTGGGCAAAAGCCCCACAAAGGAAGCATCCATCCGGTAGGTCTTACTGTCCTCTTCGCTTAAACCCTCGGGATAATATAAAGAGAGCGGCATATTAACACGGTTCATATCATAGAGCGTTATCTCGTCGGGACTGTCTATATATCGATAGCTCAGAATCATGCCTTTAATCTGCTCTAGCACCTTATGCTCAATTTTTGCAATATCGGGCTTTCCGCCTTTTAGAAGCTCCGGCTGTAGCCGCTCGGTTTCACTTTTGAGAAACGCTTTCCCCGGATTCTCCGTCAGCTCAAACCGGCAGGAAAAAGGCTCGCCGTCCTGCTTAAACAGCACGGTCGAGCGCCCGATAACGAGCGCACCATCCTCTTCATTAGTATTCCAAATCTGTATAAACCCACCCCACATTGATTCATTAAGCTCATACGGGTCAATCCATACTTTAGACAGAATCTCCGCCGTAACCGCAGTAATACCGTCCTCCTTCTCCATTTTAGAGATACGATAGCGCGGATTTTCCGCATCCAGCTCGTACTGTTTTTCCTCTCCCTCCCAGTTTCCGAAGAGGGATTTGTTAAAAAGCATATAATCGAGCCTTCTTACGATATTGCTCTTGTCCTGCGACGTCAGTTCATCTGACGATGCTTCCGCAGACGAAGCCATGTCCGAAGAGACGGAGGATATTTCATCCTCCGCCGCACTGCACCCGATTATTAATGTTAAAAGACTAAGTACTGCCATAAAAATATAAATGCGTTTTTTCATTACTACAGTGTAACCCCATTTTTAAATACAGTAAATTCGCGGTAGCCCATCTCCTCTGTCCGAACCCGCTTACCCGATGCTACAGACAACACATACGAGAAGAAATCCTCATCCACACTGTCCATTAAAGCACCTGACGCCAACACACCCGCGTCATAATCAATCCAGCCGCGCTTTAGCTCAAAAAGAGCCGTGTTGGTCGAGACCTTGACCGTGGGAACAGGACAGCCAAAGGGCGTACCCCGCCCGGTGGAGAACAGCACAATCTGCGCACCGGACACCATGAGTGCCGTTGCCGCAACCAAATCATTACCCGGTGCGGACAAAAGGTTAAGTCCCGGTACACACGCTGGCTTTCCGTAGTCAAGCACATCCGTGACAGGTGAGGTGCCGCCCTTTTGCGTACATCCCAATGCCTTATCCTCAAGGGTCGTAATCCCCCCCGCCTTATTGCCGGGTGAGGGATTTTCATATATGTTCTGCCCTGCGCTTATGTAGTACTCCTTAAAGTCATTTATAAGAGACACCGTCTTGCCGAACAAGTCCCTGTCTACACAGCGGTTCATGAGGATGGTCTCCGCGCCGAACATCTCGGGTACTTCTGTGAGTATCGCCGTACCGCCGTGCGCTGTGAGCCGGTCGGCAAACCGCCCGATTAGGGGGTTTGCGGTAATACCCGACAGTCCGTCCGAGCCGCCGCACTTTAATCCCACTACAAGCTTACCCAGAGACACGGGTACACGCTTATCGTGTATGGCAATTTCTGCCAGCTCCTTAACGAGCCTTATCCCCTCCTCAACCTCATCGGCTACATCCTGCGCCGTCAAAAACCGCACCCGGGACTTGTCATAGTCACCCAGAAAAGCTTTGAGTGCGTCCAGCTGGTTATTCTCGCACCCCAAAGCCATAACGAGCACTCCCGCCGCGTTGGGGTGCAAAATTAGCCCCTTTAGTGCCCGCCTTGTATTCTCGTGATCCTCCCCCAGCTGCGAACAGCCGTAGGGGTGACCGAATGCATAAATCCCCTCCAGACCGCCGCCTACAAGGTTCGCTGTACGCTTTGCCACCTCTCCCGCAGGACCGTTTAGGCACCCTACAGTGGGGACGATAAATATCTCGTTGCGAACACCCGCACGTCCGTCGGCGCGGGGATAGCCCATGAATGTGCCGCTCTTTTTCTCCCTCTCCATAGCGGGGACAGGGTTATATGTATATGAGAGTGTGCCGCCGAGACCTGTTTTGAGATTGTGGGTATGCACCCATTCCCCCGGCTTTATGTCACATGCGGCAAGCCCGATGGGGTAGCCGTACTTTATGACCGGCTCACCCTCATTTATCGCCACAAGCGCCACCTTGTGCCCTCTTTTGATGTTCTCCTTTAGGATGATACCGCCGGTCTCGCCGGGGGTAAGATCACAAAGCGCCACTGCCACATTGTCGGCAGATTGAAGCCTTATTATATTCATTGACCTCTCTCCTATCGTCCGTGTATGCGCCCCATGGCAATGTTCAGCGCTTTTCTCATGCCGTCCGTTCTAATCTGTGCAAGAAAGCCCGATACCGCCTCAACAAAGCCCGGGAGCTTAGTGAGCTCCTTATCGGTCAGGTCGCACATGACGTGAACATAGTCCTCTATCTCGCCTGTGCTGTATGTAGCGGCGGTTTTCAGTACAATGTCATCGTCCATGACCTTGTAGGGGCTGCCGTTACGGTCTCCAATAAGTGCTCCGTCCTTTATCTCTGTGCCGGTATAGAATGCCAGCAGAGCGGCAAAGGAGAATGTGAGAAGCATGGGGAGTTCTCCTTTTTTCTCGGTGTATATCTGCACACTCTTCATAATACGCGCCCGCCATTTAGACAGGGAGTTAAGTGTTATGGAGAGAAGTGAATGGCATATATAGGGATTTCCAAACCGTTCAAGCACCGCGCCCGCAAAGCTTTTTATCTCGTCCTCCGGCAGCATGAGTGTGGGGAACACCTCGTCAAATATGACCCCCCGGATAAACGAGCTTATCTGCTCGTCCTTCATGCAGTCTAAAACCAGCTCCTTGCCGCATAGATAGGACATTAGAGCCATAGAGGTGTGTGCGCCGTTTAGTATGCGCACCTTTCTCTCCCTGTAGGGCATGAGATTGTTTGTGAATATGACCTGCATACCGGATTTTACCTTATTTAAGGGAAGCTCCGCGCTTATATCCCGCTCGCTCTCTATGACCCACAGACCGAACGGCTCTGCAGTGACCATCAGCTCGTCACTGTAGCCCAGAGTCTTTTCAAGCTCTGTTGCTTCGTTTGCCGGATAGCCTGTCACGATACGGTCAACCAGTGTGGACGCGAACACGCAGGCGATGTCCAGCCAGTCTATAAAGTTGTCGGGGAGCTTCCAGAGTGCGGCGTACCTTTTTACGCACCTTTCAAGCTCTGTGCCGTTCTTCTCGATTAGTTCGCAGGGAAGCATTATTAGCCCCTTATCCGGATCTCCCTCAAAGTGGCAGAACCGCTCGTACAGAAGCTTTGTGAGCTTTCCGGGGAACGTGTTGGGCGGGCTCTGCTCTATTTTATCGGTCTCGTCAAATGTGATGCCCGCCTCGGTGGTATTGGATATTACGAACCGCAGCGTGTCAAGACGTGAAAGTGCTGCATATCCCTCATAGTCTAAAAACGGATCTTTGACCTCTTTTATACATGTCACCAACCGTTTCTCCTCGCACCCCTCCCCGCGAAGCACAACGGTATAGAGATTGTCTTGTTTATGAAAACGCTCCAGATTTCCGAAGGAAATAGGCTTTACTATGCACACGCTGCCGTCTATAAGCCCCTGTTCACCGGCAATGTCCACAATATAGTCAGCAAACGCCCGGAGAAAATTACCCTCCCCAAACTGTAAAAATCTGACAGGCGCTTTAGAATGTTTAGCTAACGCAGATATTTCCATATTTTACATAGTTCTCCCTTCATGCCTTTCTCATTACATTATGGTCTTATTACCGGAATTTGTCAAGACTTTGAAGAAAGATTATTTCACTTACAAAAAGCCAAAAAATTTGTATAAAATTTATAATGACAGATGATTATATTGTGTGATATAATCTTAAATGAATGATTAAACAGGAGATAAATATGTCGGAGCTTTTGGATCTCTCGCTGCCCGACCAGATACTAGGTCTGTTCGGCAGCTTTGACGAAAATATCAGGATTCTGGAAAATGAGCTTAGTGTCTCGATAACCCTGCGGGACGGCAAGCTAAAGGTCACAGGTGA
>CAYSTR010000065.1:0-10419 GCA_964433745.1 uncultured Oscillospiraceae bacterium
GGTATTAACGGAGGTACACCCGTAAGAAGCGAGCCTCTGCCCGGACCCTATCCGGGAGCTAGTATTTACGGTGCGGAGGAGATTGAATCCGTAACCGAGGTAATTAATAGAAAATCCCCTTTCCGCTACTACGGAGTGGACGTAGCAGGCAAGGTTTCTTGTTTTGAGAATGATTTCAAGAAGCGTTTCGGGCGTAAGTATGCTCTGGCGTGCAGCTCCGGAACATCGGCGCTTATCTTAGGGCTTATAGCAGTAGGCGTTCAGCCCGGCGATAAGGTTATCATCCCTGCCAATACCTTTTATGCCACGGCAAGTGCGGTGGTTATGTGCGGAGCTGTGCCTATATTCTGCGATATTGACGATACCATGAATATGTCCCCCGAGAAGCTCGATGCTCTCATTGACCCGCTGGTAAAGGCGGTAGTTACCGTACCTATACTCGGAAATGCGTGCAGAATGGACGAAATAGTCGCAGTATGTAAGAAGCATGGAGTATATTTAATAGAGGATGCTGCACAGTCCTGCGGTTCGAGCTATAAGGGTAAGCTGTCCGGTACATATGGTGATGTCGGCACATTTAGTTTGCAGCTCAACAAGATAATCAGCTCTGGCGAGGGCGGCATAATTATACTTGATAATGATGAATTCTTTGAGCGTGCAGTTCGCTACCACGATCAAGGCAGCTTCCGCGAGAAGAGCAAGATAGAGGACATAAGCACGTTTAAAAACATCTTTCTCATAGGTCAAAACTATCGTATGAGCGAGATAACAGGTGCGATTGCCTGTGAACAGTTTAAAAAGCTCGACAGAATTATAGGGCGTTTAAAAGAAATAAAAAAACGTATCAAGGACGAGATAAAGCCTGTACTAGAACCAAAGGGTGTAAAGTTTCGCACTATAACAGACGAACAAGGTGATGCGTCCAGCACTATAATGATGTATTTTCCCACACCTCAATCAGCCATAGCAGTTCATGATGCCTTGTGGGGTGAAAATATCTACTGCTCGCATCTTTATAATAGAAAACCCATATATGACGCACCATCAATAATGAATCAGCTTACTGTATACGCCAATAACTTTCCGTTTAACCAGCTTACAGGAGAAAACAAGGTCACCTATCAAATGGGTATGTGCCCTGTAGCAGAGGATCTTCTAGGTCGAAACGTCATGATTCCGTTAGCGCCCGCCTTCACAGATGCAGACGCAGATGATATAATCACGGCTGTTAAAAAAGTGGTCTGTGAGCTATTGTAATTACCGGTACATCCCATAACGCTCCAAACGTCGATAAGGCGGTTGGAGCGTTATTTATCTGTAATAATATTATACATTATCATATAAAAATGACCGTTCGAGCTTGCTTAGAGCTTTCTTCTCAATCCGCGAGACGTACGAGCGTGAGATTCCCAGCTTGTATGCCACCTCTCGCTGTGTAAGCGGGGTGTTCCCTCCCAGACCGTAACGCATATGGATTATACGCTTCTCTCTTCCGTCTAATGCTGTTATGTAGTTGTATAGCTTTTCTGATTTCATCTTTAGGTCAATATCATCAACAATTGTGTCCTCGTCCGCCACAATATCCATCAGTGTCAGAGCATTACCCTCCGAATCTGTATCTATAGGGTCGGATATGTACACGTCCTGTGATGCTTTTTTCTGTGCTCTGAAGTGCATTAGTATTTCATTTTCAATACATCTTGATGCATACGTGGCAAACCGAGTACCTTTCTCATAGTCAAAGGTGGTTGCAGCCTTAATAAGACCGATTGTTCCTATTGAGATTAGGTCGTCCGGCTCGGTATGGGAGGCGTAGTATTTCTTAATTATGTGTGCCACCAAGCGCAGATTGTGTTCTATTAGCTTATTTTTTGCTGAAACGTCTCCCTGTTTTATCAGTTCGAGCGTCTCCCTTTCCTCCTTTGCGGATAACGGACGCGGGAATGAACCATTGCCTGTAATATGCAGAGCGAAGTACAAAAGGTTAGATAATGCCAGCGAGATAAGCAGAGAGAACATACTATCACCCTTTCAAAATACCGCTATCCTACATGTATATGCAAAAGGAATATTATTTGTTACAATAATTAGGATTCTATAATAATATTGCAACTATTTTAATTATTTGAATATCTTCGATTTCACTATTGCTTTTTTATTAAAACATATGTATAATAATAGTAGGAGGGGCTGTGAATATGAGATGATTGAGGTAGATGGAACTGTTCCGCTTTCTGCCGAATATGCGGTTAAGGTCAGCGGAGACAGCATGATGCCGCGTTTTGTAGACAAACAGATTATCTTTATCCACAAACAGCCCTCACTGGATGACGGAGAGTTAGGTATCTTTTGCCTAAACGATGAAGCATATCTGAAAAAGTATGAAAAAGGCAGGCTCATTTCCCAAAACCCCGCATATGAGCCAATCGTGATTTCTGAATTTGATGACTTTAAGGTGTTTGGAAAGGTTGTTGGTTAAAGCTTTTGCTTTGGAGAGAAACGTATGGAGCGTGTGATTTTGCACTGTGACATGAATAACTATTTTGCAGCGGTTGAAGAAAAGTTCAATCCGGCTTTGCGAAATATCCCATTTGCCGTTTGCGGTGACCCTGAAATGCGGCACAGCATTGTCATGTCAAAAAACAATCTTGCTAAGAAGGCAGGGGTAATCACTGGTATCAGCTACCATCAAGCAAGAGAATTATGCCCTACTCTTGGTTATGTGAAAGCAGATTATGGGCGGTATTTGAAAGAAACAAAGTTTGCCAGAGAGATATACCTAAAATATACCGATACTATTATTCCGTACGTCTTGGACGAATCATGGATTGATTTGTCAGAGACCGGTGTAACCATGCATGAGGGCGAGCAGATTGCCGATCTGATACGTCTGGAAATTATGTATTCCCAGGGCCTTAGCGCCTCTGTCGGGGTGAGTGACAACCTTATATTTGCAAAGCTCGGCAGCGATTTGAAAAAACCGAATGCTACAACCGTCATTACTAAAGAGAACTATAAAGAGACAGCGTGGCCGCTGCCCGCTTCTGAGCTTTTGTTTGTCGGCGAAAAAAGAAAGAAAGCTCTTGCCTCCATTGGTATCCACACAATAGGTGATATTGCAAAATCCAATCCGGATGTGCTGTCACGATTGCTTGGCAAGGTGGGCTGCGATATCTGGCACTTTGCAAACGGCGATGACCGTGGGTTTCGACCGGATAACGACAAAATCGGCAGCATCGGCAATACAATAACTCCTCCGCAGGATTTGGAAACAACCGAGGATGCCAGCGGAGTGCTCTATTTGATTGTCTGCTCTATCTGCACCCGGCTTAAAAAGCACCGCATGAAAGCGGGCTGTATCAGCATCAGCACGAAGGACAACCAGTTTAACGTCATGACACGGCAATGCACTATTCACACGCATACAGACAATGTAAATTTTATCTTCAACGGGGCTTTCTCTTTATTCATGCGGAATTACAAATGGGAGAATCCGTTACGCTCGATAGGGGTTCGGGTGGACAATCTTATTTCGCGTGACTTTGAGCAGCTATCGCTGTTTAAGGATGAGCCTTGTGAGATTTGTGTTAATATTGATGAGCGAATCAAAAAACTGACAGAACGGTTTGGACAGCTTAATGTAGAGAAAGCGGCTACGTCAAAGGAGTGGTGAGGCATGTGCGGACGGTATACAGTGTTAACCGAGGATGAGATTATAGAGATACGCGATATTCTCAAAAACCTCTCCCTGCGTATTGTGCGGGATGATTTTGAATGTTATGACGAGGAGCAGGGGGATATTTGCCCTACAAACCATGCACCCATCATTACAAAAAATACAGACGGAATATCGTTTGAAAGCGTTAAATGGGGATTTAAAAAGTGGAACAGCCCCGGTGTTATTATCAATGCCAGAGCTGAAACCATGAAGAATAAAAGCACCTTTGCAAAGCATCTGGAAACCGGGCGCTGCGTTGTGCCCGCTGGTGAGTTCTTTGAATGGGAAAGGCTTGAAAAAGGCAAAAAGAAATACTACGCCAAAGATAGTGCTGGTAATCTCCTATTTATGGCCGGGCTTTACCGGGATACGGATGATGGGAGGGAGTTTGTTATCATAACAAAGGAAGCCACCGGGGATATTGCTAAAATCCATGACCGTATGCCTGTCATTCTGCGTGTTAATCAGATTGAGGCATGGCTCATTGGGGAGATTACGCCGGATGATCTTGCGGTATTGGAATACAGCACTGTTATATCACCGTGTGACGAGGAGACGGAAAATACGCAAATCAGTTTGTTTGACATCAAGGAATAGCTTAATAAAAAATTTACTATACACTGTTTTAGGAAAAAGCTTGTCTATCTGATAAGCTTTTTTCTTTTGCTTATAGCATTAGATAGACAGTGCAATGCGTATTACCCCTTATATCATTTAACTGATTAGAGTTTTTCAGCATATATTATATCAGCAGAAGCTTTGTAAAGTCCAAGGTATGCTTGTTTTACAAAGATAATAGCTAAAATGCAGGATTAATTCTTGTTTTGAGCATCTGAAAGCTGTAATTTGTAATTAATGAGAATAATATTCTCTTAATCTAAAGGAGATTTCAAATGTCAAGTCTAAGCGTATGCTTAATAGTAAAAAACGAACAGGATGTACTTGAGCGCTGTCTATCCTGCGCAAAGGTTTTTGCCGATGAAATCATTGTTGCCGATACAGGCTCTACCGATAAAACAAAAGAGATAGCCGCCCGTTTTACTGATAAAATCTACGATTTTCCGTGGATAGACGATTTTTCTGCGGCTAGAAACTTTTCATTTTCCAAGGCTACAATGGATTTTATAATGTGGCTGGATGCTGACGATGTCATTGATGCGCAAAACCTAAATGCACTGATTGCATTTAAGGATGTCCTCAATGAGAACGTTGATATGGTAATGCTAAAATACAATGTCGGATTTGATGAAAACGGCAACCCCAACTTTTCTTATTTCCGCGAACGAATCTTTAGGCGGGAGTGCAATTTTAAATGGGTTGGCGAGATACATGAGGTTATCCCTCCGGGTGGTAAGATATTGCATAGTGATATAGCTATATTACACAAAAAAATCCATGCAAACGAACCACAGCGGAATCTTAAAATCTTTGAAAAGATTCTAGCAAGCGGAAAAAGCCTTGATCCTCGCCAGCAGTTTTATTATGCGCGTGAGCTTTATTATAACGGACGAAATGATGAAGCTATCGGGATGTTTACACGATTTCTCGATGACGGACAGGGTTGGCTGGAAAACAATATCAGTGCCTGTTCCGATTTGTCACGTTGTTACTATACAGCCGGTAATGCAGATATGGCACTATTATCCCTTGTTCGCAGCTTTACATTCGCACCTCCGCGAGCCGAAATATGCTGTGATATAGCAAAGCATTTTTTAGACCGAGATCAACTAAAGGCGGCAGTTTTCTGGTATAAAACCGCACTGACCTGTGAACGCGATCCATCCGGAGGCGGATTTTATCATACAGACTGCTATAACTTTATCCCATATATTCAACTGAGTGTTTGCTATGACCGTCTAAATGACTATAAAACCGCTAATATGTATAACGAATCGGCCGGACGGATTAAACCGAACAATCCCGGTTATCTATATAACAAGGCGTATTTTGCTAATCTGTTAGATGGTGAGCTTACCCCGGATGAATGAGGAACTCTTAAACAGAAAAGGTGAATAAATACACATGAACAATTATAACTGCTATCAGAAGAGCACTAATAGCTGGGTCTATACTCCGGATCAAACTCATGTAAGAAGCAATAGAAATTGCAGCAGCTCTCGTGACTGCTGCGGATCAAAACGTTGCAATGAGGATGATGATACGGATTTTACCACATATTCATTATGCAGGCAATGTCAGAAATGGGAAAGAAAATGCGAATGTTCATGCAATAACTGCTACTGTCATCGCGGCCCAACCGGTCCAACCGGAGCAACCGGGGCTACTGGCGCTACTGGCGACCCAGGTGCAACAGGTGCAACTGGAGCAACTGGAGCAACTGGCGACCCGGGTGTTGCAGGAGTAACCGGTGCTACCGGAGCAACTGGGGCAACTGGTTTACCTGGTCTCGCTGGTGCAACAGGTGCAACCGGTGCGACTGGAGCGACTGGTGAAGCCGGAATAGCTGGCGCAACGGGAGCGACAGGTGCGACAGGTGCGACGGGTGAAGCTGGAATAGCTGGTGCAACAGGCGCAACCGGAGCGACAGGTGCGACGGGTGAAGCCGGTTTAGTAGGAGCAACAGGCGCTACCGGGGCAGCCGGTTTAGCAGGAGCAACAGGCGATACTGGAGCTACCGGAGCTACCGGCGATACTGGAGCTACCGGCGATACCGGAGCAACTGGGGCTACAGGTGCAACCGGAGCTACAGGCGCAACCGGGGCTACTGGTGCTACAGGTGCAACGGGGGCTACCGGAGCTACCGGCGCAACAGGGGCTACCGGAGCAACAGGTGATACAGGTCCGGCAGGTCCAGCCGGTGCGGCGGGTATTGCAGGAGCTACTGGCGCAACCGGCGCAACCGGTGATACAGGAGCAACTGGAGCAACAGGCGCAACTGGAGCATCAGGTGGAGGAGCTATAATACCTCTTGCTTCGGGTACACCAGTTCCGCTTACAAGTCTTGTGAGTGGATTAGCGGATGTTCCCAGCTTTATAGGTTTTGGAAGTTCGGGCGTCGGACTAACCGCTTTAGGTGCTACAATCGACCTTTCCGGCGCTTCAGGGGGTGCTACTAACTTTGCATTCTCCATGCCGCGCACAGGAACAATAACTTCTGTAGCGGCTTACTTTACCGCATCCCTAGGGGCTTCACTTATAGGAACAACCGTGACAGTACAAGCGCAACTCTATGAATCCACTACCCCGGACAATGTTTTTTCAGCAATCCCCGGAACACTGGTAACATTAGCTCCGTCGTTTACCGGTATTGTATCTATTGGTGATGTGGCATTCGGTGAGACGACTGGTCTCTCGATCCCGGTCACAAATAATACAAGACTTATGATGGTGTTCTTCATCACTTCTACCGGTGTTGAGGTTGCAAATACCCTTGTAGGATATGCAAGCGGCGGTATCTCAATAACCTAAATCTGCATAAGTATTTCCGCGCAATAAAAAAATGCCAAAATCACAGTTAGCTTATGAACAGTGATTTTGGCATTATAATTTATGATAATCCGTTATATCTGCCCCTTTATCCGGTCAAGCGCACCCTTTTCCAGACGGCTTACCTGTGCTTGGCTTATGCCAATCTCTGAGGCTACCTCCATCTGGGTCTTGCCGCGAAAGAAACGCATATTGAGTATTCTTTTCTCACGGTCACTGAGTTTTTGTATCGCTTGTTTAAGGGCGATTTCCTCCAGCCAGTCCCAATCGTCATTTTTATCGCCTATCTGATCCATTACATAGATTGTGTCACCGTTCTCCGAGAAGATGGGCTCATACAATGAAACTGGCTCTATTATCGCCTCCATTGCTATGACCACATCGGCACGGTCTACACCCAGCTCCTTAGCTATCTCGTCCACAGTCGGTTCACGCAGATTTTTATTTGTCAAACTCTCTTTGACCTGCATCGCTTTGTAGGCAGTATCGCGGATTGAACGGCTGACACGTACACTGTTGTTGTCGCGTAGATACCGCCTTATCTCGCCGATAATCATGGGGACGGCATAGGTGGAGAAGCGCACGTTTTGGTTTGTATCAAAGTTATCTATAGCCTTAATAAGCCCGATACAGCCGACTTGAAACAGGTCGTCAAGGTTTTCTCCTCTATTGAGAAAGCGCTGTATGACGCTCAAAACGAGCTTCAGGTTACCGTTGACCATCTGCTCACGGGCATCCTCGTCACCTTGCTTTATTTTATGGAGGAGCTCCATCTTTTCGCTTTCTTTTAGTACCTTTATTTTACCGGTATTAACGCCGCATATCTCAACCTTATTTTGCATAGGCAAATTCTCCTATATCCGTTATCACATATAGTATGGACAAACAGGCGGGAATTTATCTTAGCAAAATTTGGATTTTTTAATTTAATACCGGACGCTTACGCGTCCGGCTTTCATCTTACAGTATATCCTCTATCGAAACAATGTTCTTTTTACTTATTATCTCGGTCACAAGCTTCTGACAGTTCACATGGCTTGAGGAATGTGCTTTTATATGTATAGTCATCCTACCGTCACTACCCAGCTTTAGTATCTCGATGGATGATATATTTATCTTCATGCTATTCAAAAGCTCTGTGACCTCCTTGATAACATCGGTATTATCTATTACAAGCTTAAAGCTCATAACTGCATTCTTGCTTTTTGACCATTGAGCCAATGAACGCAGAAACATCATTGTAATAAGCACGAATACCGTCAGCGCTGCAGCCCCCTCATAGTATCCGATACCAATAGCAAGACCCATACATGCAGTCGTCCAGAGGCCTGCCGCTGTAGTTAACCCTTTTATTTTGTCTCCGTTTATTATAATTGTACCCGCACCCAGAAAACCGATACCGCTTATTACCTGAGCACCCATTCGGGTCATATCTATGCTGCCGTATTGCTTTGACATAAACTGGCTCGTTATCATAACCATAGCAGCCCCTAAGCATACAATTATGTGTGTTTTAAGCCCCGCGGACTGTCCGTGCTCGGCACGCTCAAAGCCCACTATACCACCCAGAATAAGCGCCAAAAGCAGGCGCAGAAACAATGAAACGGTGTTTATTTCTCTTAAAAACTCCGGTATCACATCAATACCTCCCTTATTGTTATGTATTCTATCATATGCCTATATTGTTGTCAACTCCAATGTATTATTCTCGCTATATCCGTGTTGTTTTTTATTTATGTCGATGCAAAAAAAGCGTTAAAAGCGAAATGATTCAGTTATATATGATAATATAGAAGAAGAGGGTGTGACGAACAAAAAATTGTCACACCCTCTTCTTCTATATTATCTAGCTGCAATAAATACCTATTGCATCACGCAAAAAAACGGCGCATCCGACAGCGATTTTATCATAGTAAGCGCTAAAATTCTCATCGGAAACATACATTTCTGCAATACCCCTATGTGATTCCTTGGAGTACATACCATCCTTCCAGAGCATACAAAGCCACTGTCTGTGTAAATCACAAGCCTTTTGTGCTTGTTCACTTGCGGGATTGCCTTGCAGGAACGCTGTCCTTAAAAGGCTCTCATACTCGGTACGGAGGGTCTCGGCTTGTTGCCACTGCTCCTCACTCATACCCTTTAGCTTCTTATAGGAAGCGTTTACTGTGTCATCGCCATACTTCTCACGAACCTCCTTACCGTATTTTGACTCGTTATCGTCAATCATCTTCTGCTTAAAACCCTCAAATTTTTCATTATCGCTCATAATAGCTTCCCCTTTCAACGTGCTGATTGTTTTTGTCACGTTGTTAATCAGCAGCTCAATTTTTTGTTTGCGTTCTAAAAGTGCTGACAAATGTTCAGTAAGTGCTTTTTCTTTATCGTAATCTGGTGCATTGAGAATATGGCCAATCTCCTCTAATGAGACACCAAGCTCACGATAAAAAAGAATTTGCTGCAGCATATTAACCTCATTTTGCCCATAAATCCGATAACCGCTTCCGGACACTCTCTCCGGACAGAGCAGTCCTATCTGGTCATAGTATCGGAGGGTTCGGGTGCTTACCCCCGACATGAGAGCTAATTTTTTAACCGTGTATTCCACTTGTCATCACCTCTAGGTAACAGTATAAACTATTACGCAGCGTTAATGTCAATAGGTTTGTTAAAACTTTCTTAAAAACCTTTGTTTTTACAATACAAAGTTCTATTCATTACCTGCACTATCTATAATACCATTTACAGTTTCATCCATTATTTTCTCTTCACGAGCAATATTGGTCTCGTATGTAATAACAGCAGTAAGGCGGAAATTATTTCCCCTGCGCTTTCCGTTTATGTCGGTGCTGATGATATGCTGTGGAGGGATATCCTTCAACTGCTCTGTCAACTGCTCTTTTGCTTTAGCTATAGCTTCTTCCTCCGTTAGGGACACTGGTGTTTTATCCATTAGGATATACTGCCTCGTCTCAATAGACAAGGGCAGGTAAAATCCCAGAATATTTACCGCCTTCTCGTCCACCAGCCGCTTGTAGTGACCGGCGGGCTTACCGCCGAACCAATACTGCACACCCAGACCAAAGAGCTTTAGGTACTTATGTGTAAGTACCTTTCCGTTGGGGTCATACCGGTCAAACTTCATGGGTACATCAATCTCGACAGTCTCGCTTACCTTTGCCATAATAACCGCGCGGGAGCGCACAAATGTACTGCGCTCACTCTGCCCCTCGCGCACACCGCTGACGATAAGA
>CAYSTR010000066.1:0-10263 GCA_964433745.1 uncultured Oscillospiraceae bacterium
TATACATCGTATACCGCAATTTACGGTGGGACGGCTTAAAGCCATCTATTTCAGGTATGGCGCGAGATACAATCACACTCATAGCATAGGGCATAAAGTTTTTTTCCAGCGTCTCTGTTATGGGCTGATTGACGATTACGCCTGTCTTTTTGATTTCGTGCTTGTCCTTTTTCGCCATATGGTGGACATAAGCTCCTTTTTTGGTTTATTAGATGTATTATACCATAGTAAAAAAGTAAATACAATAATATCATTGATTTTAAAGGAAATTTTTAGTATAATGAAGAGAGTATGTAAAGGGAGTGGTTAGCGGGTGAGGTTAATAGGACGTATCATCAAGCGCTACATATGGGGCTTTCTCACTGCAATCTCATTTCTGACTGTCGAGGCATTGTGTGACCTCATGCAGCCTACTATGATGTCCTTTATTGTGGACAACGGCGTTGCCAATAAAAACATCCCTCTCGTTCTTTATTACGGTGCGGGTATGCTGGGGATTGCCCTTATAGGAGCTTTCGGAGCTGTTATGCGAAACATCTTTGCTACACGCATATCCATGCGGGCGGGAAAGGAGCTTCGCTCCGAGCTTTTTACTAAGATACAGTCCTTTTCCTCCGAGAATATAGACAGGCTGGAGCCCGCTTCACTTATAACCCGCATTACAAATGATGTCACACAGATACAAAATCTCATAAACGGCTCAATGCGTATCCTTGTGAAAGCACCCATCACATGCATCGGTGCTATTGCGCTTATTATCGCCCGCACACCAGAGCTTATACCGGTTATTCTCATTATGCTTCTTATTTCGGGTGTGTTTATTGCGTTAAACATGAAAATAGGCTATCCTCGCTTCGGAAAGGTGCAGCAGGCGCTGGACAAGCTAAACGGCGTGAGCAGACAGTTTCTTAGTTCGGTGCGTGTAGTCAAGGTGTTCGGACAGGAAAGAAAGGAGATTGAACGCTTTAACGAAGCTGCCGAAATGCTGGCGGGCGCGAATGTTCGTGCAAGCCGCGTGAACGCGCTTTTTAACCCGCTCATAAATCTGACCATTAACATGGGGATAATCCTTGTGCTTTTCATAGGCGGATATTCTGTAAACCATGAGGTGGGGCGAATCATGGCATCGGTCAACTATATGACGCAGATACTATTCGCCGTGGGTATGATATCAAACATACTAAACATCTTAGTCCGTGCAAACGCCTCCGCAAAGCGTGTAGAAAAGGTGCTGGAGGAAGCCCCCTCCATAACCCTGCCCGAACATCCCCTTACACCCGACACACGAAAAGGAATATCCTTTGTGAACGTTTGCTTTTGCTATGCGGGCAGTGACCTGCCGGTTTTAGATAACATAAACATACACATTGAGCCTGTTGAGCGGATCGGGATTATCGGCTCAACAGGCAGCGGAAAAACCTCTCTTGTCTCGCTCTTACCGCGGTTTTACGATGTAACAGGCGGGTGTGTGCGTGTCGGCGGCGCGGATGTTCGCTCGCTTGACATTACTGCACTAAGACGGAATATTGCCTTTGTCTCCCAGAGAGCGCAGATATTCTCCGGCACAGTAAAGGATAACATCCGCTGGGGTAAACCGTCCGCCTCGGATGACGAGATAGCGGCGGCATCAAAAAAAGCGGCGGCGCACACATATATAAGTGCCTTTCCCGACGGTTACGCCACACTCCTAGGACAGGGCGGCGTAAACCTCTCCGGCGGACAGAAGCAGCGGCTGTCCCTAGCCCGCGCACTGCTTCTAGACCCAGACATTCTCATTCTCGATGATTGCACCGGGGCTCTTGACACCACCACCGAACAGCACGTCATAAATGAGATATTCGCCCTGCGCGGAAAGACAGTCCTGCTCATAAGCCAGCGGATATCGGCGGTACAGCGTACCGACCGCATTGTTTGTCTGGACGGCGGCAGAATTGTGGGTATGGGTACGCATGACGAGCTTTTGAGAAGCTCATCCGTTTATCAGGAGATATACGATTCGCAGATTGGGGGTGAGCAGGTTGGCAAAACCTAACAGCGATGCCTTTGTCCCCCCTCCGCGTCAAGGGGGAGGTCCTACATTTGGCGGACATGCCATGCGTGAGGTAGTAAAGCCCCGCGACTTTAGGGGCACATTAAGACGGTTGTGGGGGCTTATAAAGGGACAGCGAAACGCGCTTATACTGGTGTTCTTCCTCTCCTGTCTCACATCGGGCACGGCTATGCTCTCGCCTTACCTGATTGGTGAGATTATTACGGCATTTAGTTCCGAAAGCCTTGCCTTATCACTGTTTATCATGCTCTTTTTTCTCTACATAGGAGACACAGGCATACGCCTCTTTCAAGGATTTTTCATGGCGCGGGTGTCCCAAACCATGCTAAAGACGGTACGGGGCGTCCTGTTCGGATACATGCAAGGGCTGCCGCTGTCGTTTTTTGACAAGCGTCAGCACGGCGACCTTATGAGCCGAATAACTAATGACATAGACAACATAAGCACGACAATCTCGGACTCCCTCGTACAGCTCATGGTGCTGATTATTACGTTTGTAGGCGTACTCATTGTCATGCTCTCCCTCAATGTCTATCTGACCTTGGCGGTGCTCTTAATCTCCCCCCTGGTCTTTATCCTCACAAAGATAATAACCACAAGAACACGGAAATTCTTCCGTGAGAACCAGCGTATCTTGGGACGGTTAAACGGACATGTTGAGGAGAGCATATCGGGTATCCTCACGGTCAAGGCATATGCCAGGGAGCAGGAGATAATTGACGAGTTCGAGGATATAAACAGTCAGCTCAATAAAATTGGCATGAAGGCGCAGATATGGTCGGGGTTTCTCATGCCTATAATGAATGTCATTAATAATCTCTGTTTTATCTTTGTGGCTGTAGTAGGCGGCTTCATGGCGGCACAGGACATTATCGGTGTGGGGGTTATCACGAGTTTTCTTCTCTATAGCAGACAGTTCACCCGCCCGCTCAACGATGTTGCCAGCATATACAATACCTTGCAAACGGCTGTGGCGGGTGCTGAACGTGTGTTTGAGATTTTGGACAGCCCTCCTGAGGGCAACTCTCCTGAGAAGCCGGAGAGTGGGGAAATCGTGCCGCTTTCTAATCCCAAGGGCAGAATTGAGTTTAGAAATGTCTCGTTTGGGTATAATGAGGATACACTGGTACTAAAAAATATAAGCTTCACGGTAGAACCGGGCACAAATGCCGCTATAGTCGGCTCAACAGGTGCAGGCAAGACCACCATCATAAGCCTTTTGACCCGCTGGTATGATGTGACCGGCGGTGAAATACTCCTAGACGGTGTGAACATAGAGCACTACTCCCGCGCTGACCTTAGACGCTGTTTTGGAGTGGTACTGCAGGATACAGCGCTGTTTGACATGTCGGTCATGGAGAACCTGCGTTACGGAAACGCTAGTGCTTCTGATGAGGAGGTCATATCGGCGGCAAAGGCGGCGGGAGCGCACTCCTTTATTGAGAGGTTGCCGGCAAAGTACGGGACAATCCTGTCGGACAATGCGGTGACACTCAGCCAAGGGGAGAAGCAGCTTCTGACTATAGCCCGCGCCATGCTCACGAATGCACCTGTGTTTATTCTGGACGAAGCCACAAGCTACGTGGACACCCGAACAGAGCGGCGCATTAAATCGGCGGTGTCAGAGCTGACCCACGGACGAACCTCTTTTATGATAGCTCACCGTCTGTCCACCATACGAGACTGTGATATTATAATCGTTATCGAAAACGGCGAGATTGCCGAGATGGGCAGTCATAACGAGCTTGTCGCGAAAAAGGGGCGGTACTATGAAATGCTCATGTGATAAGGAGATATAAGGATATGAAGATAAGCTGTCCCGGAGCGGGTAATATCAAGGGAACTCCCACACTAAAGGTCAAGCAGTGCCCCGGCTGCGGGAAAGAGATTGAGCTTTTCTCCACCGACCCGGCAGTGACCTGCTCATGCGGTTTTGTCGCATATAATGACATAGTTTCCTGCATAAGCTGGTGCGCTCTGGCACGCGAATGTGTAGGCGACGAGGTTTACGAGCAATATATGAAAAATAAGGATATTCGGAGGTAGCAATGATTTATTCTAAGGATGAACTGACACTAAGACGCGAGAGATTGGTAGGACTACTAGATAAGCAAGGCGAATGGGATACTGTGCTGTTTGTCAGCCATGTGGCACAGCTATATCTGCTGGGAACAATGCAGGACGGTGTACTGGTTCTTAGAAAAGACGGCACATTTATGTTTTTTGTACGCAAGAGCTATGAGCGGGCTGTAACCGAAACCGAAAGCTCCCTTGTGTTCCCCATAAGCACATATAAGGACATAGCGGCAAAGCTGGGAAATAATCTCGGCATCACATATCTTGAAACAGAGAAGATGACATTGGGTATCCTAGAGCGGCTGGAAAAGGTATTTACCATGACCGAGAAACGCTCTGTTGACCGGATACTAAACACTGTAAGAGCGGTAAAAACACCGTTTGAGCAGGAGATAATGCGCGAATGCGGCAGTCTGCACGATAAGCTTATTCATGAGATAGTACCCACGCTCTGCAGGGAGGGTATTACTGAGCCTTTATTTATCGCAGACATATATAAAGCCATGATAGGGCTGGGACATCACGGAGTGGCGCGTTTTTCCATGTTTGAGCTGGAGATGGTGGTGGGGCAGATAGGCTTTGGTACAAGCTCCCTCATGCCCACCTCGTTTGACGGTCCGGGCGGAAATGCATTTTTGTCCCCCGCCGCTCCTTTTCTCGGCAATCCCGAACGTAGGCTCACAAGGGGTGATCTGGTGTTTGTGGATGTGGCGTTTGGTTACAAGGGCTATCACACCGACAAGACAGGTGTTTATATCTTCGGAGCAAACCCATCCAGAGAGCTTACCGACAAGCACAATACCTGTCTTAGGATACAAAGAGCGGCGGCGGCGCGGCTTGTCCCGGGGGCTATACCGGCGGACATCTATAATGAGCTTATGGAGAGCGCGGATGTACAGTCTCTCGACCATTTCATGGGCTTCGGCGAACGGCGTGTGAGGTTTTTAGGTCACGGTACGGGACTTTATGTAGACGAGTATCCCATCATTGCGGCGGGCTTCAAGCAGCCGCTGGAGGCGGGTATGACGGTGGCGCTAGAACCTAAGTGCGGCGTGGACGGCGTAGGTATGGTGGGCGTGGAGGATACCTTCATAGTCACAGAAACAGGCGGCGTGTGCATTACCGGAGCGGGGCGCGAGCTTGTCGGGATTTAATTAATATTCCATAAATAATTCACCGCACATTGTCCATACTAAAATATGGTTAAATCTCCGAAAGGATGGATAATGTGCTAAAACTATCAAAATACCTAAAACCCTTTACCGGAACAATCATACTAACAATCGTGCTCATAGCGGTACAGGCACTGGCTGAACTGACCCTGCACGACTACATGGCGGATATCGTGTACAATTGTATAGTCCGCTCTGATATCTCGTATGTCCTAAACATCGGGCTTAGGATGCTTTTAATTACCCTTATCGGTATCACCGCTGCCATTTTTGTAGGCTTTTTCTCGTCGCGTGTGGCGGCGGCGTTCTCCCTTGATCTTAGAAACCGTGTGTTTACTAAGATAGAGGGCTTTTCGATGAACGAGTTTGATAAGTTCTCCACCGCATCGCTCATTACTCGTACAACCAACGATGTTCAACAGCTTCAGATGTTCACTGTAATGCTTCTTCGTATTGTCGCCATGGCACCTATAATGGGTATTGGCGGCATAATAAAGGCACTCTCTAAGGACGTGGGACTGTCGTGGATACTGCTTGTGTCCGTACCTGCCATTATGGCGCTTATCCTTATTATCGCATTCACCATTATCCCACGGTTTAAGCGCGTACAGGCATTAATCGACCGGCTCAATCTCATATCCCGTGAGATACTCACCGGTATCCGCGTCATTCGCGCATTCCGAACAGAAAAGAAGGAAAAGGATCGTTTCGCAGTAGCTAATAATGACCTTACTAAGCTAAATATTGCGATTAACAAGATTCTAGCAGCTCTAAACCCGCTAATGATGCTCATACTAAACCTCACCATGACCGCCATTGTATGGTTCGGTGCAAAGAGGATTGATATGGGTACCTTGCAGGTTGGAGATATGATGGCGTTTATGCAGTATGCCATGCAGATAATGTTCTCTTTTCTCATGGTTTCGTTTGTGTTCATCATGCTTCCGCGTGCGTCGGTTTCTGCCGGGCGTGTGCTTGAGGTGCTTGAGACCGAACCATCCATCAAAGAGCCGGTGACACCTAAAAGTCCTCCTCAAAACGTGAAAGGTCTCGTGGAGTTTCGGGACGTTTCCTTTGCCTATCAGGGTTCGGACGAGCCCGCTGTGCGAAACATCAGCTTTACAGCTAAAAAGGGTGAGATGGTTGCCCTTATAGGCTCAACCGGATCGGGTAAATCCACTATAATTAACCTTATCCCGCGCTTGTATGACGTGACAGGCGGCAGTGTGCTCATAGACGGCGTGGATGTGCGCGACTATTCCTTTGATGACCTTAGAGCACGAATCGGGTTTGTCCCGCAGAAAGCGATACTCTTTTCGGGTGACATTGAATCGAACATCCTCTACGGTCACCGCGCCGCCTCCAAGAGCGAGATTGAAAAGGCGGCGGACATTTCCCAGTCCAGCGAGTTTATCTCGTCAAAGCCCGGACAGTATAAATCCGAGATAGCCCAGGGCGGCAGCAACGTGTCGGGCGGGCAGAAGCAGCGTCTGACCATCGCCAGAGCCCTAGTGCGGCGACCGGAGATTCTCGTGTTTGACGACAGCTTCTCTGCCCTCGACTTCAAGACGGACGCATCTCTAAGAGCCGCCATACGCCAAAACGCAGGCGACACGACACTTATCGTAGTGGCACAGCGAATAAGCACCATCATGCACGCAAACCTCATACTGGTACTGGATGACGGCGAGATTATAGGTAAGGGCACACATGACGAGCTCATGAATAACTGCTCTGTCTATAAGGAGATTGCATCCTATCAACTGTCACAGGAGGGAACGGCATGAGTGCAAAACAAAACAAAAAAGTTCCCGCTGCAGGAAAGCCCAAGGACTTCAGCGGAGCAACTAAAAAGCTTCTTGCCTATATGAAGCCGTTTATGGGGCTTGTTGTCCTCATGCTCATCTTCACTATACTGGGAGCCTTGTTCGCCATTATTGCTCCAAAGGTGTTAGGCGAGGTGACAACCACCATATTCAATGGGGTCATGAGCAAGCAGCAGGGCGGCGACGGAATAGATTTTTCCGCCATACGCCGCATTGTAAACATTCTAATCCTCATATATGTGGGAAGTGCGCTGTTTAACTATCTCATGGGGCTGATAGCCGCCGTGGTGTCACAGCGTATGACCTTTAATCTTAGGCAGGATATATCGGAAAAGCTCCATGCCCTGCCGCTCAACTACTACGACACAAAGACACACGGCGAAATACTCTCTCGCATCACAAACGATGTGGATACCATAAGCACCTCTCTGCAACAGAGCTTAGTGCAGATTCTGGCATCCGTCGCAACGGTGGTGGGTATTATCATAATCATGTTTACCATAAGCCTGCCCATGACGATTGCTGTGCTTCTCACACTGCCCATTACGCTTCTTCTCATAATAAATATTATTCCGCGTTCACAGAAGCAGTTTAAGGAGCAGCAGATTACGCTGGGTAACCTTAACGGACATGTGGAGGAGATGTATTCGGGACACAATGTTATGAAGCTCTACTCCGGCGAGAAAGAATCAATAAAAAGCTTTGGAGAGATAAACACCCGACTGTACGACAGTGCCTGGAAAAGCCAGTTTTTGTCCGGGCTTCTCATGCCCATTACAACGTTTGTCGGCAACCTCGGTTATGTTGCGGTGAGCGTATTGGGTGCATATCTCGTTATAAACGGACGGTTGAGTATCGGTGATATACAGGCATTTATCCAGTATGTAAGACAGTTTAACCAGCCCATCACACAAATAGCAAACGTATCAAACCTTTTGCAGTCCACCGTGGCGGCGGCAGAGCGTGTGTTCGAGTTTCTGGAAGAAGAGAACATGCCGGAGGATACAAAGAATCCCCAAAAGCCGCAAAATGTCACCGGTGCAGTCGCGTTTGACGATATTAAGTTCGGATATCTCCCCGATAAGATAATCATAAAGGGGTTTTCGGCGAACATCCGTCCCGGTATGAAGGTGGCGATTGTAGGTCCTACCGGAGCGGGCAAGACCACGCTTATAAATCTGCTGGAACGCTTCTATGACGTTAACAGCGGGCGCATACTCATTGACGGTGTGGACATCATGGACATGAAGCGACACGACCTGCGTTCAATTTTTGGTATGGTGTTGCAGGACACATGGCTGTTCGGCGGCACAATCCGCGAGAACCTCAAATACGGACGCCCGGACGCCACAGACGAACAGATGATAGAAGCAGCAAAAGCCGCCCATGCCCACCATTTTATTACGACATTACCCGGAGGCTATGACATGGTTTTGGGAGAGGACGCTACTAACATCTCACAGGGACAAAAGCAGCTTCTGACCATAGCCAGAGCCCTGTTATCCGACCCGACCATACTCATTCTGGACGAGGCCACAAGCAGTGTAGATACTCGCACAGAGATGCTCATCCAAAAGGCAATGGAGACGCTCACAGAGGGGCGAACAAGCTTTGTCATAGCACACCGCCTATCGACTATACGAAACGCTGATCTTATCTTTGTGCTCAAGGACGGCAACATCATCGAGCAGGGCAGCCATGATGAGCTAATAGAGAAGAAGGGCTTCTACGCAGGACTTTATAACAGCCAGTTTGAAAAGGTTTCGTGATTTTATGATTAATCTTACAGATATAAAAAAGAGATACGATATGGGGACAAACAGCATAATGGCGCTCGACGGAGTAAGCATGTCTGTTGCGGACGGCGAGTTTTGTGCTATTGTCGGCCCATCCGGTTCGGGTAAATCCACCCTTATGAACATCATCGGCTGTCTGGACACCCCGACAGACGGTGAATACGAGCTGGACGGTGTACCTGTGCATGAGCTGTGTGACGATACCTTAGCCGAGATACGCGGAAAAAGAATAGGCTTCGTATTTCAACAGTTCAATCTTTTAGGGCATCTAACGGCTGTCGAGAATGTGGAAGTACCTCTCGGCTACACAAATTATGCCCGTTCACAGCGACGTGAACGGGCGATGGAGCTTTTATCCATGGTGGGTCTGTCGGACAGGGCGCTTCACCGCCCTTATGAAATGTCGGGCGGTCAGCAGCAGCGTGTGTCCATAGCCAGAGCACTCTCGAATGATCCCGCTATAATCCTGGCAGACGAGCCCACAGGCGCGCTCGATTCCAAGACCGGCGAGGAGGTTTTGTCTATTCTAAAACAGCTTAACCGCGCCGGTAAAACGATCATTATGATAACGCATGACATGCATGTCGCCGGACATGCCGGGCGGGTCATTACAATTATGGACGGTGTGGTAAAAAAAGCGGGTTATTAGGGGAAATAAGGGTTCGGCTTGAAGATAAGTACAATAGCATCTATAAAAATACCAATCCCGAACAGACCTACAGTAAATAGATAGACTAACCCCAGTAGTATCCTGCCCTCATAGAACTTATGCACACCCAAATAACCAAATAACAGACACAGCAGCAACGCCACCCACTTGTTTTTGGGTCTTACTCCGTAGTGGGAGTTTACATTAGAATTATAGTTGTTAACGTAAACAGGTGTAGGAGGGGCTTGTGTTGATTTAAGCTCTCCAACCTGTTTACCGCATTTTATGCACACTATCGCGTCAAAATCAATGAGCTGTCCGCAGAATTTACAGTACTTAGTTTGTGATTTAGTCGTGACCGCCGATTTCCCGCAGGTCGGACAGAAGTTTTGGAAATGCTCCCTGCCGCAGTTTTCACAAAACATATTCTATCTCCTTTTTTCTTTATTATATCATTAATTAGTTTTATTTTCAAGTAAAACTAATTTTTTTGTCACCTCTTGAGTCTTTGAGTGTGTTATTGTCGTGATTGACAGGTCATACACCAGTAGCAAAACTATATTCCTGTCATAGAATAAAACGATCACACTCTTCTGCCCGGTTTCGCAATGACCAAGACGTGACTGATCATAAATCTCGAGATGAAAAATGGAGAAGGAACAGAGCGGGTGAGGCGTTAATTTCTGTTTCTGAG